>JAQCGX010000041.1 GCA_027619975.1 Nitrospinota bacterium | reverse complement strand
TGGACAGCCTGGCAAATTGATCGAGAGGAAAACGAACCCCGATTAAAACACAGAACATCTTCGGGCTTGAGCCATTGGTCAAATTTAAAAAAAACCTCACGAGAGTGTAGCTTATGAAGTCAACGCGGAAAAAAATCACGGTGGTCGGAGCCGGGCAGGTGGGTACAACCGTTGCCCAGTTGGTTGCTTACCAGAACCTTGGAAACGTTGTTCTCATTGATATTGTCGATGGGGTTCCGCAAGGAAAAGCTCTGGACCTTCAGGAGTCGGGTTGTTTACAGGCTTTTGACAGCTTGGTTCTCGGTACGAATGATTATCAGGATACGGCGGATTCCGATATCGTGGTGATCACAGCCGGGCTTCCCAGAAAACCGGGGCAAAGCAGGGAAGAGCTTCTGGCAATAAACGGCAAAATCGTCAAGTCGGTGACGGAAGAAATCATGAAGTACTCCCGAAATCCGATTATCATTTTGGTCTCCAACCCTCTGGATGCGATGGTTTATCTTGCCAAGAAGGTATCCAATCTGCCGAAAACCAGAATCATTGGCATGGCTGGCGTGCTGGATGCTGCCCGGTTGCGGACATTTGTCTCTCTGGAACTCAATTGCTCGCTGGTGGATGTGGATGCCATGGTGATGGGGGGGCATGGAGACTCCATGGTTCCTCTGCCGCGCTACACGACTGTATCGGGAATTCCGATCACCGAGTTGATGAATCAGGAGCAAATCGATCGACTGGTTGACAGGACCCGGAAGGGCGGCGCTGAGATTGTCGGGTTGCTGAAAAATGGAAGTGCGTTTATGGCTCCTGGCGCTTCGGTGGTCAAAATGATCGAAGCGATTCTTCTGGATAAAAGGCGGATTCTCCCCTGCACCGCCTATTTGGAGGGTGAGTATGGCTGGAACGGGATCTTTTTTGGTGTTCCAGTCAAAATGGGCATCAACGGAATGGAAAAAATCATTGAGTTGACGCTCACCGAAGAAGAAACTGCTCAATTGAACAAGTCTGCGGAAGAGGTCAAAAAGACCTGCGACGAAGTGGACGCCTTGCTCAAAAAATGTGAAGAAGGATAAACTGCTTTGCGGTAAATTCCCCCCCCCGTCTTTCATGGTTTTTCATGAAGGATGGGGGTTTTGTTTTTTTTAGCCCTTTTTACTTAACAATCGCAAATCGATCAAATTCAGCAACCCCCTCCGGTTTCCCCTCGCATTCCAGAGTAATACCCTCCCACATGGAATTTTGCGGTTTCCAGCGCGGGTCCGACTTGCCCGTCGGATCGGTTCCGGGACACACGCGGTAAGTGGCGCCTTTCAGAACCTTTGCGGAAACCTCCAGAATAAGATAATGATTCATCAGCGCCCGGTTCGCCAATGCGTCAAACACATCTTCCGGTGCGGTGCGGTCTTTATATCCCTCCTGATCGGCGAATGGCTTGAAGGTGGCGCCGCCGCCGCCTGAAATGATGTGAATCGTTCCCTCTCCCCTTTGGTATCGGGACGCTTCCGATTTTTTCACCGGTAAACTCTCTCCCTTCTCCGGTATTCCCAAAGGATGAAACCGCTCGTAGGAATGCTGGTTCCCTGAAAACACCAGATCCGGCTTCAGGGCGTTCACCTGCTTTAATACCGTGTCCCGCTTGTCGAGGTACCAGGCGGTGGTGATTGCAGGCTCGTGCAGGGCCAGGATGATCCACAGACCGTTCTCCCTTGCGGCTTCTATTTTGGGAGCCAGCCAGCCGGTGGGATCTTGCCAGGGATAGGTATTTAGAATGGCAAAAAAGGTGTTGCCGATAGTTTTCGTGCCTTCAAAGCGGGCGGGATCTTCATCGGGTCCGACTTCATCAAACGGGGTGTCCAAAGGGTCGATCTGGCTCCAGCAACCGGACGCTTTGGGCTTTCTCAAGTGGGAAGGGAGGTCGTTGTCTCCGGGAACGAATAAGCGAAAAGGGTACGGTTCGACGAGAGTTTCACGAATTTCCCGGATGTATTTTTCAGGACAGGATTGCGGTTGAAGTTTGGGCTGATAGACGAAATCTCCCAAATGCAACAAGACATCCGGGCGGGATTCCCGCAGGGCTTTTTGGACCGCCAGGAAACCCCAATGGAAGGCTCGCTCCCCGATTCCGGTATCTCCTACGATGCCAACTCGTAATTTGTCATCCTTTGGTGCGGTTTTAGAGGGAATTTCACCTGCCCAACCGGCAGTCGCCAGCCCCACAATCGCCCAAAATATCAAGGCCCCCAGCCAATAGTCACCGGTTCTTTTCACGACGGTTCCTTAAGTTGAATTGCTCAAAACCATTATATTATCCCAGTTTATGTAATCGAAACTAATAAAAGACCTTTGCATACGTTCTTACTTGGAGAAGTTGTTGTGATAAAAATCACACATTATTTTTATGGTGGATGAAATTTTAAACATAATTCTTTTATTGAGTAAATTTATACGAATAATTTCTTTGTTAAATTGCCTGTTGTTCGAAATGATAAATATTATCCGTTTTTGGCATATTATCTGCACATTCATACAGGAATTACTCAACAGTTCAAGTTTGGGGCATCTCCCTTTTTAGGAGGGAGCGAATTCGGAATATAACCTGGAATGCAAGGATGAAGAATATGCTTCTGATCGATCTCAAGGTAGTGAAGGTATTGTTGGTTTTAGTTTTGGCGGTCGGGTTTTCCGCATGCACCAACAATTTGCAAACCCGGGTTTCGGGGAATCTGGGCAAGTTATCTTCCTTGCAAACGGTGGCGATTCTTCCTGTAGAGGTTCAGAGTGATGAACAAATGGAAATGGCCACGATGTTCAGGCAAAACCTGCATGCCAATTTGAGGCAATCCTCCTTTAAGGTTCTGGAGCATTATATTGTCGATGGACAGCTAAAAAATCACGATTTGATGGACCCTGCCAAATATGGAGAATTGGATCCCATGAAGTTTGGCGAAGTTCTTGGGGTCGATGCTGTCTTATTGAGCCGGATCAATCGAATCCAGAAAACCTATTTTCTGATTCATTCTTCCATTGAGATCAGCGTTTCAGTTGAAATGATCGATACCCGCACCGGCGAAATTTTATGGGTGGCGGAACAGACCGAGTCGAACATACAGGGCATCGCAAAAATTCCAACAGGGATGGTGTCAGCGGTGATTGCTCCCATTTATCTGGTGACCAGCAAGCTGATGATGAATGAATTGACCACGAGCCTGGTCGATAAACTGACTTCCATAGTGAAGTACCCCAACGAGGCGAACCCTGAAATAACCTTCAACGAGCCGAAGATCGCCACTGCGTGGAACAACGGGGGAAAGAGAGAAGAAAACCAGAAGGTTTACTGGGCTCGAGTTGTTGGGGCTGAATCTTCCGATAATAGCAAAAATTCCCCGTCCGCTGATATTTTGAAGGGTGATTTGAAAAAACAGATTCCTTACGAAATTATTCAGCAGGAACCTGTTACGGTTTCCAGGCAGGTGAATGCCGGGGAAAAATCTGGCGGCCTTATCCCACAGTCGCAAAAGGTCATTGGTCAGAAAGTGAAGGACCCTTCGATTTCATTTTAAGGACACCTCTAAAAATTAGTTCATTACGGGAAATCGAACATTGCACAAGATTTCTTATATCGGTGGCACGGGCTTTCTAGCCCGTGCGGACAGGCTAGAAAGCCTGTCCCACTAAAACAAAGCCATCTCCTTAAATTAACGATTAGGAACATTTAGTCTATTTTTAGAGATGCCCTTAAGTAAAACCGAGTGTAGTTTCCTCTTCCGCTGAACTTAATTTTCCCTTCAAGTTTTTCACCCCTTTGCAAAACATCAGGATACAAATTATCGACCTGCCCCCAGCCTGCGTGGCAGGCTTGATTTTCGTTTAATTTTCGCCTATACTCGAAGAAAAATTCCCCCGGTTTCCCATTCAGAAAGGGAAGCCTGCTTAA
The DNA here is from genome assembly GCA_027619975.1 of Nitrospinota bacterium. Taxonomy (NCBI): domain Bacteria; kingdom Pseudomonadati; phylum Nitrospinota; species Nitrospinota bacterium. The sequence goes on along the minus strand of JAQCGX010000041.1, from coordinate 20,038 downwards.
AAGAAAACGAGGATAGGCCGTATGCATCTGACCAAACGTCAGCAAGAGATTTACCAATACCTGAAAGATCACATTTGTAGCAAAGGGTATGCGCCGAGCATCATGGAAATAGGCAAACAGTTCAACCTCAATTCTCCGGCGACGGTGCACAAACACTTGACCCATCTGCAAGCCAAGGGCCTGATCCGTAAACAACATAATCTGAGCCGCGCCATAGAGATTGTCCAGGAGACGGAAAATGTCTTGTCCAGAGAATACGTTTTACTAGGCGATATTGTGGCGGGAAAACCGATCGAGGTTCTGGAAAACCAGGAGGTGGTTGCCCTCATGCCCGATGCGGCGGATAAGGATGTCTTTGTGCTGAGGGTCAAAGGCGATTCGATGATCGAAGATCATATCCGTGACGGCGATTATGTCATTGTGGAGAGAAGGGAATGGGCGGAAAACGGGGAAACTGTGGTGGCCTTGTTGGACAACGAAAAGGCGACCTTGAAACGGTTTTACCGGGAAAAGGGCCAGGTGCGTCTGCAACCCGCCAACCTGGAAATGGAGCCAATCATTGTTAAAGAGGGTGATTTTAAAATTCAGGGCGTGGTGATCGGGGTGATGCGGAAATTCAAGTAACGGGACTCACAAATAAGGAGAAGAAATGTCAGAACATCGTGTGCGAGTGAGTTGGGTGAACAGTTCAGAAGATTTTGTTTATGAAACTTTTAACCGGGATCACCTATGGACCTTCGATAACGGGGCGGAAATCAAAGCGTCTTCAGCGCCTGCCTTTATGGGCAATCCCGATTGTGTCGATCCAGAAGAAGGTTTTGTTGGGGCTTTGTCCAGTTGTCACATGCTCACCTTCCTGGCTATTTCTGCTAAGAAACGTTTGACCGTGACAAGTTACGAGGATGATGCGGTGGGGTTCCTGGAAAAAAATGAGAACGGCAAGCTGGCGGTCACGCGTATAATCCTTCGGCCCAAAGTGGCGTGGGGGAAAGATGAAACGCCGACCCAGGAGGAAGTTGAAGCGCTGCACCAAAAGGCGCACGGTGCGTGCTTTATTGCGAACTCCATACTCACGGAAGTTGCGGTCGAACCGCGTTAGAGTCATTTGCTGTCTTGGTTAGCTTGCGATGTCGCAATGAATATTTTTATGGAGGGTTAATCTTGATTCAAAACCGTGAAATTCTGCAAGTGGATATGGACGCGTTTTTTGTGTCCGTGGAAGAAGTGCGGGACCCGTCGCTTGTGGGCAAACCGGTGGTGGTGGGCCAGAGTGCAGACGTGCCTAAATCCGATGGTCAAAAAAGTTCACAAGGCGGGGATGCTTTGCCCCCTTTTCCACCGGGCGTGGCCCGGCGGGGAGTGGTGGCGGCGGCGTCTTATGCGGCGCGCAAGTATGGAATTCATTCCGCCATGCCACTGGCCCAGGCGCGCAGGTTGTGTCCGCATGCTATTTTTTTGCGCGGGTCGCATGGGGTTTACGGCGAGTTTTCCAGGCGCATTTTTGCCCTTTTGGATAAGTATTCCCCCTTGGTCGAGCCGATGTCTCTGGACGAAGCCTATGTCGATCTCACCGGATGCGAGAAACTGCACGGCCCGGTTCTGTCGACCGCTGAAAGAATTAAAAATGAGATCAAAAGAGAAATAGGAATCAACGCTTCGATCGGCATCGCTTCCAACAAACTGCTGGCCAAGGTGGCATCCGGTTTCGTCAAGCCCAACGGTATTCTCTGGATCGCACCCGGTAAAGAAGGAAGGTTCCTGAGACCGCTGCCGGTGGGTCGCATTCCCGGTGTGGGGCCAAAAAGCGGAGAACGGTTCAGGCGCATGGGGGTCCAGACCGTTGGTGACCTGGCGGCGCTTCCCAGGGAACTGCTTGAACAGGTGCACGGCAAATGGGGGGCCGGGCTTTATCTGAAAGCCCGAGGGATTTGCCTCAGTCCGGTTGTGGGGGAGGCGGCAGACAGCCGGTCGATCAGCCGCGAAACCACGCTGGCAACCGATTCGATGGACGCCCGGTTTCTGGAGTCCACGCTCAGTTATCTGGTGGAGAAGGCGGCGGCGCAGTTGCGCGAGTCTGAACTTTATGCCCGCTCGGTGACCTTGAAACTGCGTACCTCGGACTTTAAAACCGTGACCCGGTCCCACGCCCTATCTGAACTCACTGCTGAAGATCATGTGATCTATCAAGCTTGTTTGGCTCTGTTCAGAAAACAGTTCACCCGTCACACGCGTGTGCGTTTGATCGGGGTCTGCCTTTCTTCTCTTTCCCGAAACGTTTGCACGCAAACCGATCTGTTTCAGGAGGTGACGCGTGAACAGCAGGACTCTCTCTACAAGGGAATCGATCGCATAAGAAACAAATACGGATTTCGCTCTATACTGCGGGCTGCTAGCCGCAGGGGCGGTTTGTCATAACCGGGTTGGCCATTAAGAGACTTTGAGCGTATTTACAAAGTTTTGCTGATAGTTGATGGTCCTCAAACCACTGGCAGACAAAACGACTGAATAAAAAATGGAAGGCATTTATGAATTTGGAAACAATGAATCTTAAAGAAGAATTTCCGATCACTGAGAACCGGATTTTTTTTGATCACGCAAAAGTGTCGCCACTGCCCAACAGGGTGCGGCAGGCGGTGAACGCGTTTGTCGAGGATACGAGTTTATTCGGGACCGTAAATTATTCAGACTGGATGGCGAAGGTGGAGTCTGTCCGGGCGAGTTTTGCCCGGTTGATTCATGCCGATGTGAGTGAAGTGGCGTTCGTCAAAAATACATCGGAGGGAATTTCAATTGTGGCCAACGGGTTGGATTGGAAGCCGGGGGACAACGTGGTGATTCCCGACATTGAGTTTCCCGCCAATGTGTATCCGTGGTGGAACCTCAAGCGACTGGGGGTGGAAACCCGGTTCGTTCCCGCAATCGACGGGCGGGTTTTGTTTGACGATCTGGTGGCCCGTGTTGATTCTCGCACACGCATCCTCTCGGTCAGTTCCGTCGAATGCAACAGCGGCTTCAGAAACGATCTCAACCGCATTGGAACCTTTTGCAAGGAAAAGGGAATTCTCTTTTGTGTGGACGCCATTCAAAGCCTGGGAGTTTTGCCGATGGATGTCAAGCGCGATCACATCGACTTTCTCGCCGCTGACGGACACAAGTGGCTATTAAGCGTCGAGGGACTGGGGGGATTTTATATTTCTGCCAAGGCGATGGAAAAAATCCACCCGGCGGTGGTCGGCTGGAACAGTGTGATCAACGCCTATGATTTCATGAACTATGATTTTACGTTACGGCCCGATGCCCAGCGATTCGAGGAGGGAAGTTTCAACACCATGAGCATCATGGCTTTTGGCGCTGCGCTTTCCCTGTTTCACGAAGTGGGTGTCGATAATATTGAGCGGCGCGTTATGAGTCTTGGCGACAGGATTATCGAGGGGCTTCAGCGGCGGAATTTTAAAATTTTAAACTCGGTGATTCCTGAAGAGCGGTCGGGAAGCATTTCTTTTAATTGCGAAATGGATCTTGAAAAGTTCTCGGATTATGCGGCGGACAACCAGGTGTCTCTCACCGTGCGGAATGGGATGGTTCGCCTCTCTCCGCATTTCTACAACAGGGAAAGCGAGATCGATCGTTTCTTTGATCTATTGGACCGGTTCAGAGGTCAATCCTGATCACCCTGGGTTCAACGAGGTGACGAAATTTTTCAGGTTTTCGTTGCGCTCAAGTTTTTGGGCGAGCTGGTGAGCTTGGTTTTTGTCTTGAAACTTTTCGACCTGAACCCGATACATAAGAGATTTTTCCTTGGTGGGGAGCAGGGTGATGAACGCCTGATATCCCTTGTCGGCCAGGGAGTGGATCATTTTTTCAGCAAAGGCCCTGGTCTTGTAGGCCCCCACTTGAATGGTGAAAAGAAAAGGGGATGTTTGGGTTAATTTCAAAGGTTCGGATGCAATCGTTTTACTGGTCAGGATAGAGACTTTTTGAATTTCAGGTTCCGGTATTTGGGAGGCGACTTGCCTCGTGGATCGGTAACCGGCGGAGATCGTCACCGGTGGAATGGGGAACAGGTTGGCGGAGGCAATAGCAGGCCCTTCGGATTCGTCCAGTTCTTTTTGAGCCCACTTGGCTTTCACTATTTCGGCGTTTTCCAACCGGAGAATATCGCGGCGCGCGGCGGCGGTGATCACCGGCTGTTCAAATGTTTCTTCCTTTTCTTTTTGGAAAGGGTGTTTGATGGCGGCGGTCAGTTTGTTAACCATCCTGGATGTGAGCCGGTTGAGATTGAGTTTATTGGTCACAAAATAGATGGGGGACAGGACGGCGGCTGTTATCCCTGTAGGAATTTTCCACAATCCCTGGGAATCCGTTTCGGTCTGTTCGGCTCGCCAGAGAATTTCGCCGGTCCGCGTGTCCACCATTTGCAACGAGACGCTGAGTTCTATGGAGGAATGCAGGACCAAATAGGCACGCTGTATTTTGTTGACCCGGCTGATGAGCACCGCATCGACACCCAAAATTTCGCCTAGATGCATGGGATTCAACTGCAGGTATTTTTCAGGGTGGTTCAGACCATTTTTTTTGAGCAGACCATCGACCAGGTAAGGTTCCAACAGATTGAAGTCCGATTCTTGCAAGTTGGCATAAAGGGTGCGCCGGAACATGTTGGCCGCTTCCCGTTGCGATTTATCCACCACTTCCATGGGTAATATGGCTATGGTTTGCTTATGAGAAAGTAGATTGAGGTTGCCGGACACCTTGGTTTGCAGATCGGTGGTACAGGCGGACAAGCTGAACCCCAGGATTGCCAGAATTAACCCTCTTACAGCCCATGAAGATTGTTTCATGTTGAATTTTCTTGGTTTCATTTCTCTGACTTTCCAATGGTTGCAAGGGCAGTTTTGTAATACTTTTTACTGGCGAGTCCTTTTGGGTCCTTCAAGGTACCAATAATAAATGCACTCAATACCTGGTCTCCGTTCTTAACCACATAGGTTCCCGTATAAAGGCCCGGTGATATCTCTTGCATGGGGATACTGGTGCGCCAGCTACCAATGTCGAAAGTTGCCTGTAAACCCGCTTGTCCGCGCATACTCACGTAAATACTGTCGGAAATTTTCAGTTTCTGGTCGGCTTTGACATTTGTTTCTATGCTGGAGATCATCGGTAGTTTCACTTCCCCAACCCGATCCGCGGCGGGGTCGGGGATCTGCGAAAGAATCTGCTGGCAAAACATTTCAGCGTTCTTATAATACGCCTGTTTGACTTTAGCGTTTGCCACCTGCTCCTGAATGATGTCGACAATGGTGGGGCTGGCGATTCCGGAGTAGGATCTTTCCGTGTGATCGACTTCCCACAGGGAGTTCCCGGTTTTGAGATCCAGCATTTCCAGTTTGGCGTGTATCAATGTTTCGGCATGAAAACCGGCTGTGAAGTTGTTGACTTCCAGCAGGTGGCCGCGAATCACCGCATCGACTCCCAGGATCCTTTTAAGTTCGTGATGCCTTAATTTTGCCGCGTCTTCTATCGGGACTCCCGCATGGTGAAGTTTCTGGTCCACTTCATCCAGTGGCATGTCGTTGTATCCCAGAAAGCTGAAGTTGTTAAAAAACACATCCCGGAAAATGACGTTTGGAGACTCCTCTTCATTGACATTTTTTTCCATGGTGAAAGGAAGGATAGCCACCGTTTTCGGAGAAGCGGTTTTATTTTCAAAATATTTGCTCACCTGAACCTGAGGTGATGCGCAACTCACCAGAACCAGGCAACAGATCATCACCGTCAATACACGTTTGGGGAAATTATGCATGGGTTTTTAGAACCTGTAACTTATTGATGTTTTATATATTACACCTAAACGGGTGGTATTTCCAAGGGGATTGTTAAAAAGAAATCGCAATGAAATTTAAGCGGGAGATAATACCAGGTTGCATTGTGTCTGTTTGCAGTCTTTGGAAATTGGCTTGCAGACTTTAATTAAGTTAAATTAAATAAATCAATAATTTATGATTTTTGGGTTTGGGCAATATCTGTTGACCAAACTGGCAAATCATGGTAGTTTCCGTTCGCTTTGGTTTTTTGTGTTTTTTTGGGCTGAGATCCTTGCGTTTATGGGTTTTTGAGGGATTTTCAGAAGGGTCGGCAGGAAGGTGATAATGTGGCGAATTTATGGTTTTATCTGCCCGGCAAATTTTGTTGCCATCAACTTTCCGTTGATATTCCGCATTTTGTAGAGCAAATAGCTTCCCTTGAGTATCTCTTTGTCCCTCGTTCATATCCGGCCTCCCCGTGTGACAGATTCGAGCGGATTAAGGGATCCGACGAGGTCGAATTTTTCAATCTGAATTCCCGTTTTTTGTTTGCATGACATTGGTGACCCGTTATGTGCCTTTTTAAAACATACTCCTCCCTTTGACCCATGGGCTCACGGCTATTTCGCATCTATGAAAAGGTGGTATTGAGCAATCCTCGAACCTGGCTTGTGGTTATTGCCCTGTTGATGATTGTTTTTGGCCTCCATGCGCGTGATTTCAAACTGGATGCTTCCGCGGATTCTCTGGTGCTGGAAAACGATGACGATCTTCGCTATTTCCGGGCCACCAACAAAATTTATGGAAGCGACGACTTCCTTGTCATCACTTATACCCCTTTAGACGACTTACTCTCTGAAAGATCCCTTGAGGGTCTTAGGGGATTGAAAAAAGACCTCTCTGAACTTGCAAGAATGGATTCAGTGGTCAGTATTTTAACCGTGCCTTTGCTCGAAAGCCCCAAGGTCCGAATTTCCGAGTTGGGCGAAAGCACCCGGACTATCGAAACTCCCGGTGTCGATAAAGAGTTGGCCCTGAAGGAGTTTACGGAAAGCCCGATCTATCGAAAACTCCTTGCCAGTGAAGACGGTAAAACCACGGCCATTCTCGCCAAATACAAGCGCGATGAAAAATACTTTTCCCTTCTCGAAAAGAGAAACGACCTCAGGGAAAAAAAACGCAACCCGGGGCATCTCACCGCTGAAGAAGAAAAAACTCTGAAACAGGTTTCGCTGGAATTTAAACAATATCTTGCCGAGTTAAATGATCTTCAGGATCTGGAAATTGCCCAGGTGCGAGCCATCCTGGACAAATACCGCGACCGGGCGAAAATTTTCCTGGGCGGCGTGACCATGATCACCTCGGATATGATGAGTTTCATTGCCAACGATATTTCCGTATTCGGCATCGGTGTCTTATTGCTCATGATCCTCGTGATGTGGCTCTTTTTTAGAAGTAAACGCTGGGTGACCCTGCCTTTGCTTTGCTGTGCGGCTGCCGTTTGGCTGGTGGTAGGAACTTTGGGTTGGCTGGACTGGCGGATAACTGTCATTTCTTCCAACTTTATTTCCATAGTGATCATCATCACCCTCTCCTTGACGATTCACCTGATCGTCCGGTACGGAGAATTGTACGCCGAGAATCCAGGGCTGGATCAGTACAGCCTGGTTCGCGAGACCCTTCGGCTCATGTTCCAACCCTGTTTTTATACCTCGATCACGACTGTGGTGGCTTTTACCTCCCTGGTGATCAGTGGCATCCGGCCCGTGATCGATTTTGGCTGGATCATGACCATGGGTATTTCCCTGGGGTTTGTCCTGGCGTTTATCATTTTTCCTTCGTTCCTGAGCTTGATGAGCCCCAAGGGATCGGTATCGAACCACGATGCCACCAAGCATCTGACCCATGCCGTTGCGATGTTCTCTCTCGGTCATAAAAACAAAATTCTTGTTCTTACAACCGTCCTCATCTTGATTTGTGTTATGGGAATTTTCAAGCTGCGTGTAGACAACCGGTTCATTGACTATTTTAAAACCAGTACCGAAATTTACCAGGGGTTGAGCGTCATCGATACAAAGCTTGGAGGCACCACGCCTCTGGACATCATCATCGAGGCGGACCAGGATTTTTTTGTGTATCTAAAGGAGCTGGAACAGCAAAAGGGTAAGAAAGATACCTTTGATGACCCCTTCCGGGAATTGGAAGATGAGGTGGAGGAAAACTACTGGTTTCACCCGGACAAACTGCTTGAGGTCGAAAAAATACACGACTATCTGGAAGCCCTTCCGGCGATCGGGAAAGTCCTTTCCATTGCCACAACCTTGAAGGTGGTTCGGTCTCTGAGCGGCGACAAGGTTCCGGATGATTACGACCTGACGCTATACCGCAAGCTTTTTCCTGAGGAGCCTAAAAAAAGCTTTCTAGATCCGTATTTATCCGCAGACGCCAACCAGATTCGTGTCAGCCTGCGTATTGAAGAAACCGATCCTAAACTCAACCGGACCGAATTGATTGCAAAGATAAAACAGTTTCTGGTTGATGAAATGAAAATTTCTGAGGAAAGAATTCGTTTCACCGGAATGACCGTGCTATACAACAACATGCTTCAAAGCCTTTACCGGTCACAGATCCTGACTCTGGGATTGGTGTTTTTGGCGATCCTTTTTATGTTTTTCATTTTGTTTCGCCGTTTTTACCTGGCGCTGTTGGCGATGATCCCAAACATCTTTTCATCGTTGGTGGTCTTAGGGTTGATGGGATGGTTGGACATTCCGCTGGATATGATGACCATCACCATCGCCTCCATCACCATCGGCATCGCCGTCGACGACACCATTCACTACATCCACAGGTTTCAAAGCGAGTTCGCCGCGGATCCGAAATACGTTGACGGGGTTCTTCGCTGTCATGGAAGCATTGGCAGAGCCATGTATTACACATCCATCACGATAACGGTTGGTTTTTCCATTCTGACCCTGTCGAACTTCATTCCCACTATAAATTTCGGTTTGCTGACCGGGTTGGCAATGGTTCTGGCTTTGCTGGGAGACTTGATATTGTTGCCATTATTAATCGTTATGTTCAAACCTCTGGGTCCTGAGTTAAAGGTGGCCTGACAGAGAGTGTTTAATGAACTGTTATCCTGCTTTTTCATGAAGCTTTGACAGAGAATAACTGGCCTAATAAAAGATAAGGTGTGAACTGCTTTTTTGTTAAGCTGGGATTAAGAAAGAAAATCAGGTGAGCAACAGTCAAAGCGCTTTATGTGACATTGGCTGGGAAAGCTTGATCCGTGAGAATATATTTGCTAAGTTGTGGTTCTTCAATTTAAAACTATTTTTGAAAAGGAAAATCTCCATGGTAAAAGGACACTTTAAGATTGGTTTTACAGCAATTGGTTGCATAGTAATGTTGTTGTTTTTTTCCCAGTCCGTGTTTGCTTCCGAGATTACCAAAAGTGTAAGGACCACCATTGATGAAGTCATTAATATTGTGACCAATGAGAGTCTGAAAACCCAGGTATCAATACGCAGGCAAAAAATCCGCGAGGCCATCGGCAAGCGTTTTAACTTTAATCAGATGGTCATGCGGTCGTTGGCAGAAGATTGGAAGAGCAGGACGCCACAGGAACAAAAAGAATTTCAGGATTTATTCAAGCGGCTCCTGGAAAATTCCTATGCCAGCAAAATTGAATCCTACAGCGATGAAAAAATCAACTATGTCGATGAAGTCATTAAAGGCGATTACGCGCTGGTGAAGACGGAAATTGTCCGGAAAGACGGTACTATTAACGTCGATTATAAATTAATCAGGAATGATGGCGAATGGATGGTGTATGACTTTGTCATTGAAGGGGTGAGCATGATCCGCAATTACCGCTCCCAGTTCGCCAAAATTATCCGCAAAGACTCCTATGAGGTTTTGGTGAAAAAGCTATCGGATAAAATTCAGGAAATCGAAGCTAATAATGGAAAGTCCAAATCCGAGGAACTGTAATTCGGTTTGATTATAGTGATTAATAGGGAGTTTCGAGAGCCGGAGCTTCCTACACCCTTTTCCCATTTGCAAAATTCAAATCCATGATAAGAAGTTCGGCTCCCACCAGAATCGATCTTGCCGGGGGCACTCTGGATATCTGGCCCCTTCATCTTTTCTTTGGGAATCCTCCCACCGTCAACGCCGCCATTAACCTTTACGCGACCGTTGAAATCAAACCCCGCCGGGATAAGCGGATTGTTGTCCAATCAAAGGATTTGAATTTAAAGGGTGATTTTCCCTCCGTAAACGCCATCCCCGAAGGGCATGCTCTGGACCTCATCCTGAAGACCGTAAAATTTTATTCCCCAAAAATGGGATTAGAGATAACCACGGACTGCCAGGCTCCCGCCGGATCGGGGATTGGAGGTTCTTCTGCGTTAAACATCGCCCTGCACGGAGCCCTAAATACCTTAGTTGGACACCGCTATCTGAAAAGCCAGTTGATTGAAATTGCCAGAAACATTGAAACCCAGGTCATTTCCGCGCCCGCGGGCTGGCAGGATTATTTTCCGGCCCTTTACGGAGGGGCGCTTGCAGTCAGGCCAGGGGTTTTAGGGGTAGAGTTCAAACGCATACCCAGGCCTCTTGATGAAATGACGCAACGATTCGTACTTTGCTATACCGGAAAACCCCGGCAATCGGGGATCAACAATTGGGAAGTCGTGAAAGATGCATTGGATGGAAAAAAGAAAACAATCAACCATCTGAAAAAAATCAGTCAGGCGGCCCTGGACATGGAAAATGTTATATTTAATGACCCCCTGGAACGATTGGCGCCTGTATTTGCGGCGGAATGGAAAGCTCGTAAGGCTCTGGCTCCCGGAATCAGTACGCCTGAGATGGACCGTCTCATTCGTTCTGCAATGAGAAGTGGCGCGTTGGCGGCCAAGGTATGCGGCGCGGGAGGCGGGGGGTGCGTGGCGTTTTTTGTCAAAGTAGACCGCAAGGAACAAGTGCAGGGAGCGTTAAGTAAACTGGGCGCCCGGGTACTCGATTTTCGGTTTGTGAGCCGCGGGTTGAGGGTGCAAACTTTTTGACTATAGAATTCTCTTTCTGTTTCAGATATTGGGCGGCTCTGTATCGAGTATAATAACCGCGATCTTGTCTCGCCAGGAGGTCCGTCTGCCAATGTCAAACTCATTCCCGGATAAGACCAAATCCATTCTGATACTTTCCCTTCTTCTTTTGGTAGGGGTTTCGATAGGCTTCAACAAATTTAATATCCCAGAAGATGACTCCGCATTGTCTCGCAACGGCGCAGCCGATGAGAACAGCAATTTCTACAAACCCCAAATAGACGCAGAAGACGAGGCGGACCGGTTCATCCAGCAGGCATCGGAAAATTATTTTTTTCATGAATTTGAGGAAGGCGTCAAAAATTACCTCCAGGCCATTGCCATTTACGAGTCGCGAAAGGATCTTCATAAAGTCGCTAAAACCTATGAATCGTTGGGCGATCTCTATAAATTTTCCCATAATGTCGAAAACGCAGAATCCAGTTATTTAAAGGCTGTGGATTATCATACGCAAAACCAGGACCCCACCGGCAAGGCAAGATCCATGCAACAGGTTGGAGACCTTTATGTGGATCTTGAACAATTTGATACGGCAGGTGAGTGGTACCAGAAATCGGGCCAGGCGGTTAAAAATGTTTCCCCGAACCGGGACCTGGCAAAGGTTTATGAGGAGATTGGTTATTATCATTGGAAAATAAAAAATTTCCTTTTGGCGGAGGAAAATTTTTCCCAGGCGCAGGAAGCTTTTGCGGTTACCAAGGACCAGATGGGCTATGACCATATGACCAGCATTCTCGCATTGGTTAAAAAGAAAAGAAAATCTACGTCTCGCGCCCCGTAGAGTCCGGTTCCCTGGGAAGTGTTATAGTCCCTTCCCAAAAGAGTGTTTCTTGCTCGGTGAAATAATTCATCCAGGTTTCCGAATTTATAGTCCTTCCTGTAGATTTACACCGCTCTTGGTTGGGGTAAAAGTTACATTTTTTTATGCAACTGTATGAAAAAAAACAAATTTTTGTTGGAAACAGGGTTTTCTGAAAGTGTAACTCCTTATTTTATGGTCTCTTATTTTTGGCACAAAGTGTGAATCCAATTGTATTAATGATAAGAATTGTTTAAGAGGACTTTTGATGGAATGGGAATATTGGTTTCTGGATATGCCGACACTACGCCAGGGGGATATCAAAACTAAAATAAAAAATTTGGAGATTCATGGTTGGGTGTTTGTTCCCAATGGGGGCGACGATAGTTCGGAAGTTTTGATATTTAAGAGAAAATTGACTTCTGAAGCCATTCCGCAAAGAGAGGGATGCTTGTTGATTCAAAAGAGAGTGCCTTATGTTTCTTTCAACCCTCTAATGGGTTAATTAAGCTTCCCCGAGAGAGGTAACTTTTACCCCCAATTCCTGCTATTTATTACGAAACCCTGCCTTTATTTAGACAATACTAAAAAAAACTCCTTAAACTGGAGCTTCATCTTGCTTATTCAAAAAATAAAAGAACGGTCGGCTTGTGTGGGAGTGGTAGGTTTGGGATATGTCGGCTTGCCTCTGGTGCAGGAATTTGGCAAGGCTGGATTTATGGTGATGGGCCTGGATATAGACCAAAAAAAGGTTGATCATTTATCCAAAGGGGAGAGTTATATTCGTCATATTCCCAGCGAAGGCATTGCAAAAATGATGCAATCCGGGAGGTTTGAAGCAACCACCGATTTTTCCAGGGCCTCTGATTGTGACTGCCTGCTCATTTGCGTTCCCACACCCCTCAATCAAAACCGGGAACCCGATATGAGCTATATCGTAAAAACCGCTCAGGCAATTTCTCCGTACTTAAGGAAAGATCAATTGATCGTTTTGGAGTCCACGACCTACCCTGGGACTACCCAGGATGTTTTGGTTCCCGAATTGGAAAAAGGAAGCGGCCTTAAGGCGAACCAGGATTTTTTTGTAGCCTATTCCCCGGAGAGGGAGGACCCTAACAATAAGCAGTTTTCTACTGCGACTATCCCCAAAGTGATCGGGGCGGATCACCCTGAGAGTTTGGAAGCAGCTAATATCCTGTATCTATCCATCATCAATAAAACCGTTCCCGTATCCGGGACCAAAGCGGCGGAAGCGTCCAAGCTGATGGAAAATATTTTCCGTTCTGTCAACATCGCTCTGGTCAATGAACTCAAGATCATTTTTGATAAAATGGGCATTGATGTCTGGGAAGTTATAGAAGCCTCCAGCACCAAACCCTTTGGATTCATGCCTTTTTATCCTGGGCCTGGCCTGGGAGGGCATTGCATTCCCATAGATCCTTTTTATCTGACCTGGAAGGCTAGAGAATTTGAAGCCCCTACGCGTTTTATAGAACTTGCCGGTGAAATTAATGTTTCCATGCCGGAATATGTTTTGCAGAAAATATTGTGGGCACTGAACAATGTCGGGAAGAGTTTGAAAGGCAGCCGAATCCTCATCCTGGGAATGGCCTATAAGAAAAATATCGACGACGACCGAGAGTCTCCGAGCTTCAAAATCATGGAACTTCTGGAAGGCTACGGCGCTCATGTGGACTTTAACGATCCCTATGTTCCTGTTGTCCTCGGGCCGAAACGGGAATATAATCAGTTTGTTGGGAAAAAGAGCGTGTCTCTGGACGATTTACCACAATACGATATGACAGTTATCTTGACCGACCATTCCAGTTATGATTATCAGGACATCGTCGAACGGTCTACAATCGTTGTTGATACCAGGAATGCCTGCGGAAAAATTGAGTCGGATAAAATCATCAAAGCCTGATGACCCATCGCCCCATTCCTTCTTTGGGGCTTACCGTTGTCGTCTAACCTGAATTGTGCAGGAACCCGCAACAGGCTCAAATCAATCGGAGATCCAATTTGTCCAAAAATTTGAACGTTGCGCTGGTTGGAGCCGGCTATTGGGGGAAAAATCTCGCCAGGGCTCTCAATCAGCTTGGGGTCCTTAAGGTAATCTGTGACCCTTCGGAAGAGATTTTAAGAGTCAAGAAGGAAGAATACCCGGACATAGAAATTTCCTCCTCGTTCACAGATACGGTGATCCGAACGGATATTGAGGGCATCGTCATTGCCACGCCTGCGGCCATGGATTATTCCATGGTCAAGGATGCCTTGCTGGCGAATAAACATGTTTTTGTTGAAAAGCCCCTGGCCTTGACGGAAAAGGAAGGCCGCGAACTCAGTGATTTGGCGGAAAAAACCGGCAAGGTTCTTTTTGTCGGTCATATCCTTCATTATCATCCTGCCGTTCTCAAAATAAACGAAATGATTGGCAAGGGAGAGCTGGGGAAATTACAATACATATACTCCAATCGGCTCAATTTGGGGAAATTCAGGAAAGAGGAGAATATTCTCTGGTCTTTTGCGCCGCATGATATCTCCCTGATTCTTTCCCTGGTGAATGAAGAGCCCTATTCGGTGAAAGCATTCGGATCGTCTATCCTGCATCCCAAGATCACCGATACGACATTGACCCATTTGAAATTTCCCTGTGGGGTTTCAGCACACGTGTTTGTTTCCTGGCTCCATCCATTTAAAGAGCAGAAGCTGGTGGTGATTGGGGACCGGAAGATGGTTGTTTTCGATGACATGGCTCCCAGGGAAGAAAAGTTGACCGTTTACCCGCACACCATTCTCTGGCAGGGCAACATGCCCGTTCCGGAAAAAAAAGAAGGCATTTTTATCGATTTAGCGCCTGATTGGAAGGAACCTCTATTAGCCGAATGTCAGGCTTTTTTGGATGGTATTCATGGGAAACCCGTTATCACAGACGGAAAAGAAGGAATCCGGGTTTTAAAAGTTTTACAGCGGGCCCAATCCAGCATGGGGGGCTCGATGGCGCAGGAGAACGATCAGGATTATTTTGTTCACGAGTCCAGTTATGTGGATGAGAGATGTTCCATCGGCAAAGGCACGAAAATCTGGCACTACTCCCACATCCTTAAAGGTTCCAAAATCGGCAATCACGCCAGCATCGGGCAAAATGTTGTCATTGGTCCGAACGGACTTATTGGAAATAATGTCAAAATTCAAAATAATGTGTCCGTCTATGAAGGCGTGGTCCTTGAAGATGATGTGTTCTGCGGTCCGTCCTGTGTTTTTACCAATGTGATCAACCCGCGCAGCGCCATTCCGAGAAAAAATGAATTCAAAACCACGATCATTCGGAGGGGAGCATCCATCGGTGCGAATGCCACCATCATTTGCGGGAACACCATCGGCAAATTTGCCTTCATCGGAGCCGGTTCCGTGGTCACAAGCGATGTTCCCGATTACGCCCTGGTTTTCGGGAATCCGGCCAGAACCACCGGCTGGATGTGCGAATGCGGAGAACGGCTGGAAGAAAAAAATACCGAGCCTGTTTGCTCTGTTTGCGAGAAACGTTATATTTTGAAGGACAATAAAATTCAACCCCTCACTCCGGCTACTTGACCGGCAATCATAATTTCATGAATGTACCTTTACTGGACTTGAATCGTCAACACCAACCGCTCCACGATGAAATCGTGCAGGCGATGTCACGGGTTGTGGAGAGCAACGCTTTCATACTCGGCCCCGAAGTGACCAAGCTTGAAGGCCAGGTTGCGGAATACTGCGAAACCCGATTTGCCATAGGGGTTTCATCAGGGACCGATGCCTTATTGGTTTCCTTGATGGCAATAGGGTTGGGCCCTGGCGATGAAGTCATCACCACGCCCTACACCTTTTTTGCGACGGTCGGTTCCATCACCCGGTTGGGCGCCAAGCCGGTTTTTGTCGACATCGATCCGGTCACCTATAATATTGACCCCGCAAAAATTGAAGAGAAGATAACCCCAAGGACCAAGGCCATTATTCCCGTCCACCTCTATGGGCAATGCGCGGACAGCGAAGCGCTGTTGAGCCTTGCTGAAAAGCACGATCTTTACGTGATTGAAGATGCCGCCCAGGCCATCGGGGCGCAATATAGTGATGGACGTAAGGCGGGAAACATGGGGGATCTGGGGTGTTTTTCCTTCTTTCCGACGAAGAACCTGGGATGTTTTGGCGACGGGGGAATGGTGGTCACCAATCATTCCGAAATGAATGACCGGGTGCGCATGTTGAGAGTGCATGGCAGCCAGCCAAAATATTACCATCAACTCGTTGGCGGAAATTTTCGTCTGGATGCACTCCAGGCGGCGGTCTTGAACGTCAAGTTCCCGCATCTGGAAGGGTGGAACCAAAAGCGGCGGCAAAATGCCCTCCGCTATGACACGCTGTTTAAAGAAAATGGTTTGACCGAAACCCAAGAGGTGCAATGTCCCGAAGCCGTTTATGCCGACTCGGGGGTTTTGAATCACCACACCTACAATCAATATGTTATCCGCGTGGCGGATCGCGATGCTTTACGGGAGTATCTAAGTGAAAGAGGAGTGGCGACGGAAGTGTATTATCCTTTACCCCTGCATCTGCAACAGTGCTTTCTTTATCTTGGACATAAGGAGGGAAGTTTTCCTGAGTCCGAACGGGCTGCAAAGAGCACATTGGCTTTGCCCATTTACCCCGGCCTGGAGCCGGAGCAGCAGGCATATGTTGTTCAACAGATCCAATCCTTTTTCAAGCGTTGAGAACAAGGGTAAAAATCGGGTGGGCCGCTGGCGGAAACTACCATTAAACTGAATGTAAATCATCCATACCTTGAGAGTAAATCCTTTATGAAAATTCTTGTGACAGGGGCCGCGGGTTTTATCGGTTATCACACCTCCAAACGACTCCTGGAGGAAGGTCATGAAATCATCGGCCTGGATAACGTCAATGACTACTATTCAGTGGAATTGAAAAATTCCCGTTTGGACTTATTGAACAAGTTTGAAAAATTTAAATTATACAGAGACGATCTGGCGGATAACCAGGCGGTGGCCAGTCTTTTCAAAAAAGAACAACCCCAGCGCGTCATTCATCTGGGAGCCCAGGCCGGCGTCAGGTATTCATTGGACCACCCGCATGCTTATATTCAAAGCAATGTCATAGGGACCTTGAATATTCTGGAAGGATGCCGTCACAATAAGGTGGAGCACTTGGTGTATGCCTCCACCAGCTCCGTTTATGGGTTGAACACGAAGTATCCGTTTTCGGTCGACGATTGCGTCAACCACCCCGTCTCTCTTTATGGCGCCACCAAAAAAGACAATGAATTGATGGCCCATTCTTACGCCCATCTCTTTCAATTGCCAGTGACGGGGTTACGGTTCTTCACGGTATATGGCCCGTGGGGTCGCCCCGACATGGCGTTATTCATTTTTACCAAAAATATTCTGGAAGGCAAACCCATCGACGTATTCAACCGTGGCGACATGGTGCGGGACTTCACCTATGTCGATGACATTGTCGAAGGCGTGGTGCGCGTGGTCATGAAAGTTGCCGAACCCGATCCTAATTGGGACGGAACCAAGCCTGGGCCGGCGTCGTCGCCCGCTCCATATAGCTTGTATAATATCGGCTCCAATTCGCCGGTCCAATTGATGGACTTTATTAAGGAAATCGAAAAGAATCTGGGGATGAAGGCTGAATTAAATCTCATGCCCTTTCAACCCGGTGATTTTCACAAATCCCATGCCGATGTTTCTGGCCTTATAAAAGATTTCGACTACAAACCGAAATTCAATGTAGAGATGGGGGTTAAAAACTTTGTGGAGTGGTACCGAAGTTATTACAAAAAATAAAACAGGGTTTCGGGAGTCCTAAAGTTACAATTCCATTTTTGGGGGATATAAAGATGATTTTCGCGTGTGGGTTTCCGATGCCTACGTTGTGAAGTCAGCGGACTTAAGCGAGCTAAAAAATGTAATTAAAGAGATACTCGCGAGCAAGGATGCAGATTTAGTTGCCATTTGATCTGATCCTGATGGAGAGAATATGCATTCAAGGGACAGGGCTGTTCTTGTTTATCCGGAGGGAATTTCTCCCGCCTTGGCCAATGTCAGCAGTGTCGTTAGAGGACCGATCAACTCGAACAATACTGTCATCCCCGTCGTAAGTGGAAAAATGGTTCCGCTGGCTGATGGATTATTGTATCCCTCCTTTAAATATCATCCAACAGGGGAAGACTTTATTTACTAAAGACTTCGTCGATATCAAATGGCGCAACGCTGTTCGTTGGCCAAATTTATTTTTTCAAACGCATTGAATTAATGTTGGTATCTTTTTTGTCAAGCGGGAAAATGCTTTTTATTGGTTTTTTATGGAGGTTGTTCGGGGAAAGACTTGGGAAGAGAGTAAGAAACTATTGCTCGATGCCATCTTTGTAATGTCCTTCATATATTTTTTCTCCTTTTCTAGACCATTCAGTCACCAGTCCTTCTTTTTTTCCATCTTTGCAATATCCTTCCAACTCTTTCTGCCCATTCCTATGCCAATAAGACCAAAGACCATCTGGCATCCCGTCTTTGTAATGGCCTTCATATTCTTTCTGTCCGTTTGCATACCAATCAGTTCGTAGGCCATCTAGTTTTCCACCTTTATAAAGTCCCTCAAAGTTTTTCTGTCCTTTTTCATACCAAAAAGTCCGAAGACCATCTAATTTTCCATCCTTGTAGTGTGTCTCAGCCTCTTTCTTTTTGTTCGGATAGTAGTCAATACAAACACCACTAAAAGGTTCTCCTTGGAATAGAGTGGTTTTTCCATCAAGTTTTAAGTCGTTCTTGGAAACTGATTTTGCTTCTTCATTCATAGTTGATTGCCAATAAGCAGAGTAGTAACGGGTTATATCTTATTTTGGAGATTTAATGAAGTGGTGAGTGGTGATGCGAGGTTTCGTTGGTGGATTACTTAGTTTTCGGTTTCCAATTTCTTGCCATTTCTTGTGCTTTCTCTATTTGTTGTGGAGTCATTCTCTTTTCAATTATACCTCTATTTTTTACGGCATCCTTATCTCCATTAGAACCTGCAAGACGAAACCATTTGACCGCTTCTTTGTCGTCTTGCGGAACTCCTCGTCCGTTGTAATACATCGTTCCCAAGTTGTATTGTGCAGAAGCCTTTCCCTGTTCCGCTGAAAGACGAAACCATTTGACCGCTTCTTTGTCGTCTTGTGTAACTCCTCGTCCGTTGTAATACATCGTTCCCAAGTTGAGTTGTGCTATAGCATTTCCCTGTTCCGCTGAAAGACGATACCACTTGACCTCTTCTTTGTAGTCTTGTGTAACTCCTCGTCCTCTGTCATACATCACACCCAAGCTGTATTGTGCAATAGCATCTCCCTGTTCTGCTGAAAGACGAAACCACTTGACCGCTTCTTTGTCGTCTTGTGGCACTCCTTGTCCGTTGGAATACATAAGACCCAAGTTGTATTGTGCTTTAGCATATCCCTGTTCCGCTGAAAGACGATACCACTTGACCGCTTCTTTGTCGTCTTGTGGAACTCCTTGTCCTTTGGCATACATATAACCCAAGTTGTATTGTGCGTTAGCATCTCCCTGTTCTGCCAACGGCTTCCACTTCTCAAATACAGTTTTGAAGTCTTGTTTCAAATAAGCATCCAATCCATCTTGATAGTCATCCGCATAAACAGGAGAACAACCAAAGAAAAGCAGAAATGCAAAAATGAGTATGAGTTTGTGTGATTTAGTATTCATAGAGCAATAATACCGTATTTTGGAGATTTTATGAAGTGGTGAGTGTTGATAAGTGTCTTAGTCAACAATTAGTTGGTTTGTTCAGGAAGAGATAGACAATAAAGTGGAATTTATTCCAGAAACACATAAATCAGAGTCGAAACTTCGATCTAAATCAGCCGAAAATGACTTGCTTATGTGCTATCGAAAAATTGCGGACTAGGAGGTTTATATACAGATCGTTGCGTGTAAGACTGTGCTACCACTGTGCTACGGCTAAAATAGAGTTTTTAAATAGTTAAGTCATTGATAAATAAGTGCGCCTGGCTGGATTCGAACCAGCGACCTACGGATTAGAAGTCCGAATGTCTAGTCTTTTAAGCTGTTTTATATTTGCCTACACTTCCCTGCATTACCCCTTGAATCCCATTAAAATAAGGCTTATACTAGGCATCAAGAATAAGTAGGTGTTGTAAGTTGTTTTAAGCTCACTGCCTACACAGTGCCTACATAAATACCTCGTCAACAGGTCTTGAGATGCCAAAGCTAAAATTAACCAAATCAGGAGTAAATAAGCTCCCTTAT
>JAQCGX010000040.1 GCA_027619975.1 Nitrospinota bacterium | reverse complement strand
CTGATTTAAGTAAATTTTGCACACGAGTCTATTTTCTGTGAAAACTAATTTTTAGAGATGCCCATTAAAAATTTAAAACCCTTTGGCTAAATAAATGACTATCGAAATCGAAGACATAGATTCCTGCAACAAAAAAATCAAATTTGATATTCCGCTCAAGGAATATCAGGTAAAAATAACAAATTACTACAAAACCCTCAGCCGGGATGTCAAAGTCCCCGGATTCCGCAAGGGCAAAGTGCCGCAGTCGCTGTTGGAAAAACAATTCGGCCCGCAGGTCAAACAGGAAGTTCTCACCCAGCTCATCAGCGACCATGTGATGGCGGCCATCCAGGAAAAAGGCTTGCGAGCGGTGAGCCAACCCAATCTCCTTGAAGTCCACGCCGAAGAAGGCACTGATATCAATGTCTCCGCTTCTGTAGAGGTTTTGCCGGAGTTTGAACTTGCGGACTATACGGACATCGAGTTAAACGTGAAAGTCGCCAAAGTGACGGACGACGAAATCGATCAGGTGATCGAAGGTTACCGGAGTAACAAGGCTAAAAGTATCCAGGTGACTGATCGGGTTTCGCAAAAAGACGATTACGTCAAGATCGATTTCACAGGCTCCATGGATGGCAAACCGTTTGAAGGTGGCGAGGCCAAGGATTACGTCATCCAACTGGGAACCAAACAGCTCATCGAAGACCTGGAAAATAATCTTTATGGACTGGCTTTGAATGAAACCAAAGAGGCTAAGGTGCTGATCCCTGAGGATTATTTCAACAAAGACATCGCCGGGAAAAAAGTGGATTTTTCCATCACTCTCAAGGGCATCCAGGTGAAAGAACTTCCGGAGTTGGACGACGATTTTGCCCAAACGGTGGACCCCTACAGGAGATACGAAAGTCTGGCGATCATGAAAGCCAAAATTCGTGAGGATCTGGAAACCCATGAAAAAAACCAGGCCAGAAAAAAAATGCAGAAACAGCTGGCGGAAAAAATCACCGAACGGCATTCTATCAATCTTCCCGAAAGCCTGATCCAGGAACAAATCCGTTTTATGGCCGCTGATGTGGACAAGAAGAAAAACCCTGGAAAAACCCATGACCATGACCATGACCACGACCATGACCACGATCATGAAGATAAAAAAGGCTCTCAGGTGTCTCCCGAAGACCAGGAAAAATACCGCGAACCCGCTCTCAAAATCCTGCAACAGGAACTGGTGACCGACAAACTGGCCGTCACCCTGAAGGTTGAAGTCTCCCAGGATGAATTGGACGCAGAGATCAATAATTTCATGAAGATACTGGGCGGTGGAGACATCGAAAAAATGAAAAAAGAATGGGAAAAATCAGGCGTTCTGGCCAAACTCCACAACCGCATGCGCAAGGAAAAGACCCTGGAAGCGGCTCTGGGCCAGGTAAAAGTTCATGAAGAAATGGTTGACAGGAAAGATTTAATTGCTGATAATTAACGTGTAGGCTGGTTAACCTTATCTATCTATATCTTAATGACTTACACGCTTTCTATCCCGGCGTTTCCGTTAATCCCCTTTAAAGAGAAAAAGAGCCAACTATGAGTGAAATTTATAATCAGCTGGTGCCCATTGTCGTCGAACAAACAAGCCGGGGAGAGCGATCTTACGATATCTATTCGCGCCTGTTAAAAGACCGGATTATTTTCCTGGGAACCGCTATTGATGATCACGTTGCCAATCTGGCCATTGCCCAATTACTTTTCCTGGAATCCGATGAACCGGAACAGGATATTTTTATATACATCAACAGCCCCGGCGGCTCGGTCAGCGCAGGACTTGGAATCTACGACACCATGCAATACATCAAACCCGATGTACAAACCATCTGCATGGGCCAGGCCGCAAGCATGGGAGCTTTATTGCTTTGTGCAGGCGCCAAGGGAAAACGCTTTGCCCTTCCACATGCCAGGATCATGATTCATCAGCCCAGTGGCGGGTTTCAGGGCCAGCATTCGGACATCGAAATCCAGGCCAAGGAAATTTCCAAGGTTCGGGAGATTTTGGACGGGATCATGGCCGGCCATTCCGGGCAGGATGTCAGCAAGGTTCACAAAGATACCGATAGAGACCATTTCATGACCGCAGAGGAAGCAAAAACCTATGGTCTGATAGATAACGTGATCTCCAAGCGGGAAGAATCTAAAGATCTCGATAAAGCCCTGGAAAGTTCCAGAGCAAAGAAAAAAGAAAAAGACGACAAATAAACCCAGAGGGAAAGGGCAGCACTCCTTCTTAAAACACCCACATGAGGATTTAATGGCCAAGAAAAACGCAACGACGGGCAACTACAGGTGTTCCTTTTGCGGCAAAAGCCAGGAAGAGGTCAAAAAGCTGATCGCCGGCCCCACGGTTTACATCTGCGATGAATGCATTGAGTTATGCAATGAAATCATGGTGGAAGAATGGGCGCAGGAGAAAAGTGAAGATTTTCAGCACCTCCTGAAACCCAAGGAAATCTACAAACATCTGGACCAATATATCGTCGGCCAGGAGCGTTGCAAAAAAATCCTGTCCGTCGCCGTCCACAACCATTTCAAGCGTGTGGATTCTTCTGTAGATTTAGATGACGTTGAATTGCAAAAGAGCAATGTGCTCCTCATGGGGCCGACGGGTTCCGGGAAAACCCTGATGGCGCAAACCCTGGCCCGGATTCTGGACGTCCCTTTCACCATTGTCGACGCCACCACTTTAACCGAAGCCGGTTATGTGGGCGAGGATGTCGAGAACATCATCCTCAAGCTCCTGCAAGCCGCCGATTACGACGTTGAAAAAGCCGAACGCGGCATTATTTACATTGATGAAGTCGATAAGATTTCCCGCAAATCGGAGAATCCTTCTATCACCCGTGACGTTTCCGGGGAAGGCGTCCAGCAGGCTCTGCTCAAAATTATAGAAGGGACCACTGCCAGTGTCCCTCCGCAGGGCGGGCGCAAACACCCGCATCAGGAGTTTTTACAGGTCAACACCACCAATATCCTGTTCATTTGCGGTGGCGCATTTGTCGGGCTTGGCCCCATCATCCGCGCCCGCACCGGCAAAAAATCCATGGGCTTCGGTCAGGAGATCGTTACCAAAAAGCAAAAAGACGATGAGGCCATTCTGGAAAAGGTGCAACCCGAAGACCTGCTTAAATACGGCCTGATCCCCGAGTTTGTGGGAAGATTTTCCGTGATGGCGACTCTGAAGGAGCTGGACGAAGAAGCTCTGATGGAGGTATTGACAGGACCCAAAAATGCCCTCGCCAAGCAGTATAAAAAGCTGTTTGAGTTTGAAAATGTCAAATTGAAATTTACCGATGGCGCCATTCGTGCGGTTGCAAAAAAGGCGATCAGTCGCAAGTCTGGAGCCCGTGGCCTGCGAGCGGTTTTGGAAGAAACCATGCTCGATATCATGTTCGAAATTCCCGGAAGCGAAAATATTGAAGAAGTGGTTATCAGCGAAGAAGTGGTTCTGAATAAAGAACAACCTCTCCTCGTCTATCAAAACCAGAAACAAGCAAGCTAATGACCACAGAAAATTTGGTACTCCCCCTGCTTCCCTTACGGGACATTGTTGTCTTTCCATTCATGGTCATTCCTTTGTTCGTTGGACGGGAAAAATCCGTCCGGGCGCTGGAAAAATCCATGGCCGAACAAAAGCACATCTTTTTGTCGGCCCAACGCAATCCTTCCAACAACGACCCCACTCCCGGCGAAATTTACGAAACCGGGACACTGGCCAATATCCTGCAAATCCTGAAGTTGACCGATGGAACCATGAAGGTGCTCGTAGAAGGAATCCAACGAGGACATATCAATTCCTTCATCGAAAATCCGGATTTCTACCAGGTGGAAGTCGTCAAAATTCATGAAAACACCCAGGTCACCCCGGACATCAAAGCGCTCATGCGCGGCGTTGGCACCATTTTCGAGCAGTATGTCAAACTGAACCAGAAAATTCCTTTGGAAGCCGTTTCCGCAACCGCCAACATCAGCG
The DNA here is from genome assembly GCA_027619975.1 of Nitrospinota bacterium. Taxonomy (NCBI): domain Bacteria; kingdom Pseudomonadati; phylum Nitrospinota; species Nitrospinota bacterium. The sequence continues at coordinate 20,027 of JAQCGX010000040.1, read as the reverse complement.
AGCCGCATCGGTTCGCCGACACCGTCGCCGCTTACATGGTTTTTCAAACCACGGACAAACAGGATCTGTTGGAAACCTATCACCCCATCGACCGTTTGAACAAGCTGATGGCAACCCTCAAATCCGAGATGGAAGTTTTAAAAATAGAAAAACGGGTGCATGGGCGGGTTCGCAAACAGATGGAACGCAGTCAGAAAGAGTTTTATCTGAACGAACAAATCAAGGCCATTCAGAAAGAACTTGGCAAGCGCGATGAGTTCAAGTCGGATATCGACGAGCTGACCCATAAAGTCAAAAAAGCCAAAATGCCGAAAGAAGTCAATGAGAAGGCCATGAAGGAACTCAGGCGTTTGGAACTCATGCAACCCATGTCCGCCGAAGCGACCGTATCCCGGACCTATATCGAATGGCTGGTGGAGCTTCCCTGGAAAAAACCCGATGCCGCTGAAAAAATTGATATCGATAATGCCCAGAAGGTTCTCGATGAAGACCATTACGGTCTGGAAAAAGTAAAAGAACGGATCACAGAGCATCTGGCGGTCCTCAAACTGGTCAAAAAGATCAAAGGACCCATCATCTGTCTTGCAGGACCTCCTGGTGTGGGCAAAACCTCACTCGGCAAATCCATCGCCCGCGCCATGGGTCGAAAGTTTGTCCGCATTTCTCTCGGAGGTATCAGAGACGAAGCCGAAATTCGCGGCCACCGACGCACGTACATCGGTGCGTTGCCGGGGAAAATTGTTCAGGGGATGAAAAAAGCCGGCGTGGTCAATCCCGTTCTCATGCTGGATGAAGTCGATAAAATGACCAGCGATTCTCGCGGCGATCCAGCATCTGCTCTATTGGAAGTCCTGGACCCGGAACAAAACGCGAACTTCAATGACCATTACCTGGAAGTTGATTACGATCTTTCCCAGGTTCTGTTTCTTTGCACGGCCAATGTACTGCACACTATTCCGCAACCCCTGCTCGACCGCATGGAGGTTGTGCGCCTGCCGGGATACACCGATCAGGAAAAGGTAAATATTGCGGAAAACTTTCTGCTCTCTAAGAAAATGCAGGAGCATGGCCTGGTAAAACAGAATCTTCAATTCGGCAAAGGTGTGCTCGAAAAAATCATCCGCGAATACACCCGCGAAGCCGGTGTCCGTAATCTGGAACGGGAGATCGCGACGATCTGTCGAAAAGTGGTCAAAGACGTGGTCAAAACCGGAAAAACTTTCTCTTTAAAGCTGATTCCCTCGCAAGTAGAAAAATACCTGGGAATCCCAAAATTCCAGCCGCAGGAAACCCTTCAGCCCCTGGACATCGGCGTGGCCACCGGGATGGCGTGGACGGAATTCGGCGGAGAACTTCTCTCCATAGAAGTCACTGCCATTCCAGGAACCGGGAAGTTGGTACCCACCGGGAAGTTGGGAGAGGTCATGAAAGAATCCGCACAGGCAGCCATGACGTATGTGCGGTCACGAGCGAGCAAACTGGGTCTTGCTAAAAACTTTTATCAGAAAATGGATATTCATATCCATATTCCCGAAGGCGCGGTTCCTAAAGATGGGCCGTCGGCCGGAGTCGCTATGGCGGTGGCTCTGATTTCAGCCTTGACCCAAAAGCCGGTACGACACGATGTGACCTTGACCGGAGAGTTGACACTGACGGGAAAAGTTCTGGCCATCGGCGGATTGAAGGAAAAAGTCCTCGCCGCTCACCGGGCCCTGGTCAAGGACATCATTATTCCCAAAGACAACGAAAAGGACCTGCAGGATATCCCTGAGAATGTTCGCAAAGACCTGACCTTCCACCCGGTCGGAAACATCGACGAAGTGCTACCGCTGGTCTTTGAAAAAAAGCATAAAACTGGCAAAAAAACCACCACCCCAAAAGCCACCTCGAAAAGTTCCAAAAAGCGGCCCCCGGCAAAACGACCCTCGGTTGCAACCCTGAATTAAACCTTCATCAGGGTTGTGTTGCGTCCCGCAGATCACATATCCCCTTCGAGGTTTACATAAGGCGCGTCTTTATCTTCATCGAGCGCCAGCACAAGGTATTCATCTGTGGTGGAAAGCGTTTTCATCGCTTGCAGAAGAGTCACTGCATCAGAAAGGAACGCTTGCCAGGTGGCTGCATCCACCTGCCGCGTTGTCAGTTCCTCATAAAGATCCACCATCGGTTTTACCTGAACTATCAATCCTTCAATCAATTTATAATCCAGATTGCGTTTTTCATTTTTTTCCCAGTATTCCGTGTGCTCCAGCCAACGGGTGACATCCTCTTTTACTTCTCCCAGTTCTTTAAATTTTTGCGCAACGGCTTCCTTGCCTTGTTCTTCCACCTCCTGCGAAATCACTCGGGTAATTTTATCCTTAGGAAGGCCCTTGGCGGTTCTGCAGAGATGACGCAGGGAAGAAATCAGTTTGTTCATGGTGCTGTCCATCTGCATCCCATTGTCAGAAAATGCGCGCACCTCGTCAGACCGTTCAAAGGCATGCCACACTCCGCCCGCCTTTTGAATTTCAGTTCTTTTTTGATTCAAAGGCCGAAGCACAGCCAAACAGGATTCTCTATCCGTCACCGAAGCCTTGCCCTTCAAAGGGACGGGCTGACTCAAACGTTTCATCAATGCCTCATTGATGGGAATGTCCGGCTGGGCGACATCTTGTTTGGCAAAGAAAGCATCCTTGGATTTTCTCACCGTTTCCTTGCGCACCCAGGTATGCTCCCTGGGCGGAAGTTTGACCACAGGTTCTTCATCAACTTTTTCAGCGCATGCCGGTAAAATCAACAGGCCCGCCAACAGCCACACCCCTACTAAACAAACAATCCTGAACATATCGACCCTTTGGAAAAGTTTTTTAAAGTGTATAACCCCTATTTATACATGATTTTCAAGGATTTTTCATAAATTCTACCGTCCCCTGAAAAAAAGAGTTTTCAAAAACCGGGTTCGAGGTGGCGAAAATTGATTTTCACAGAGCTTTGCAGAATTATCGAGCAACTGCCTTTAGTAAAACCGTCAAAATGACGATAGATGATTAAAATAACTGGGAATCAACGACTCCGCCGCAAGCGGACGGGGGCTCCGACAAGGATTTTCATTTAAAAGCCGTAGCAAGCTACGGGGAATAAAACCCACTGGTGGGATTTAAAAACCTATGAAAGCTAAAAATCTTTTTTACCTCCTCACCCTCATGACCTTTGTCACCGCCTGTGAGGTCAAGATGGCCCCCTCGGAGACCTGGTCTCAATGGTTCCGAACGCAGTCGGATTCCAGTTACTACAAGGGAAAAGCGGAAAAAATCGTCAAGAAGCTTTCAAAGGATGCGTTCGAATATGAAGTCAACCGGGTGGCGGTGATCGATCCCGTCAACGCCGAGAAAAAGGCGCCCATCCTCGGGGAATATATTTCCAGCCGGGTCATCGAAGCCATCGCCAAAGACCGTGTGTTTCGCGTGACCCAGAAAGGCGAAGTCGATGATGTGCTGGCCCAACTCAACCTCCCGCCTGCCTACTCCTACACCAAACCGGAATTGCAACGACTGGGTGACGCTTTAAATGCGCAGGCCATCCTGACCGGCAAGCTGACCGACCTCGGAACCAATCTCGATGTCCACGTCACCCTGATCGATGTTGCCAGCGGGGAGGTCATCGCCTCCGCCACGGAATATCTGACCCGCACCAAGTTTGCCGTCGAATTACTGAGACATTATTGAGTACCAGCTGTTTTTCCCTCATCAATCGCATTGCGATAGCGGGATAACGCCATCAAGGGGAAAAAATGCTGGTACATATGGTATTTGATAAAGAAGTGTACGGGAAACCCCGTCCCGGTGAATTCATCCTCCCACCAGGTGCCTTCCGCATTTTGCCTTTTCAGCAAGAAATCAACGCCATTTTTGACCACAGGATTTGAAGCTTCGTTAGCGGCGACCAACCCTAAAATGGCCCAGGCCGTTTGCGAAGCGGTGCTCACTCCCTGCCCCCGCAACTCAGGGTTTGCATAGCTCTCGCAGGTTTCGCCCCAGCCCCCATCTTCATTTTGATGCGCCGCAAGCCAGTGCACCGCCTTGCCGATGAAGGGTTGACTCATGTCCTCACCAATGTGTTTGAGCCCGTTCAACGCCAGAAACGTCCCATAAATATAATTCACTCCCCAACGGCCCCACCAACAACCGTCCGGTTCCTGACGCAATTTTACAAACGCAAGCGCCCTCTGGACGCCAGGGTGATCTCTTTTAAAACCTAGTTTTCCCAGACACCACAGAATACGGCTGCTGACATCCACCGTGGGTGGATCGAGGAGGGCTTTATGATCCGCAAACGGAACCTCATTGAGAATCTCTTTGTCATTATCTTGATCGAAAGCGGCCCAGCCGCCGTTTTTGCTCTGCATACTCAATAACCAGGTCAATGCCCGCCCGGTCTCTTTCAATTTCCAGCGGTGATCGGGAATAGCAATCCGGTCCAGGGCAATTAAAATTTCTGCGGTGTCGTCGGTGTCCGGGTAAAGCTCGTTGAAAAACTCAAACGCCCAGCCCCCGGGCTCTACATGCGGGTTCTTCACCGTCCAGTCCCCCGGTTTGACCACCTGTTTTTTGACCATCCACTCGCCCGCCTTCACCAGCGCCGGGTGATCCGCCGGCAACCCGGAATCCAGAAGCGCATTGCATGCGATGGACGTATCCCACAGCGGAGAAACACAGGCCTGCAATGAGATGGTGTCGCCGCAGTCGATGAGGAAGCGGTCCACCGCCTCCATGCCCTTGACAATCGCCGGATGATCGTGCGGGTATCCCATAAAATGCAGTGCCAGCAGGGAATTGAGCATGGCCGGCTGAATGCCGCCAAAATCGCCCTCATCCTCCTGATGGGACAAAACCCAGGCTTCCGCTTTTTTCAAGGCTGACCGGCGCAACGGTTTCCAGGGCGATTTGCCGATGATTTTGAAAAAACCGTCCAGATGGATAAAAAAGTTTCTCCAGGAAGAAAATAAATGGCCGTCAGGATGAAACGCCAGGTCACGGTCATTTTCCGTGAAGAGTTCCTGCACATCCCGGCCCGGCTCCAGTTTATGCACCGGCTTATGCGCACACACCACCGACAGCGGAACCACCGTCCCCCGCGACCAGCTGGAAATTTCGTAGATATTGAACCAGAATCCATCAGGGAAAAGCACCACTTCTACCGGAATCGCGGGAGGCACGTCCCAGGAAATCTGCCCGAACATCGCCAGAAAAATTTTGGTGAAGACCCGCGTCGCTTTGATCCCGCCATTGGCAAAAATCGCCTCTCTTGCCTTCACAAGCGCCGGATGGTCGGAAGAATATCCCGCCATCTTCAACGCCATATAGCACTCCACCGTTGAGTTGATGTCGCAGGGGCCGCCGTAATAAAGCGTCCAGCTACCGTCTTCCCGCTGCTTCCCAAGCAGATAACTGACGAGTTTCTCCTGCTTTTCGGCGTCCACCCGGCCGGTCATGTGCATGAAGAAAATCAGTTCCGCCGTGATGGTGGCATTCGATTCCAGTTCGTCCACCCAGACCCCATCCGCATCCTGACGGGACAGGAGGTAGTTCCTGGAATTTTCAATCCCTTGCTCCAAGTCGGAAGGAGGGTTTCCTCGTTTTAATTTGGGTTTCTGCGTTTTAGGTTTCTGAGCCTTGGATTGCAGGGAACCCCGTTTTAATTTACTCGTATCATTCATGGGTATTATGGGGAAAAGGGTACTTTTAGGATCTCTCTCAATAATTCAATATTCTATGTTGGGGCAACTCGCGAGCCCTTATTTCATAAAGTCCGCTCATGGCCCAGAACCATTTATAGCAGGTTGCTGAAAAACTATTTTTGCTAGCCGAAACTGTCACACTGAGCTTGTGATATTCGACAATTGCCTTCATGCCCCGCAGGGGTGAAAACAGCCCTTATTATCAAGGTCATACTTCGACAAGCTCAGCATGACAACAGTGGAAACCCTCGTGTTTGGGACTTTTTCAGCAACCTGAGAGATGCCCATTATATTCCAGGTCGGATAAATTATCTCAATTGGGGCAAAAAAGATACTTCAAACAGGAACCTTTAAAAATTGATGTTTCGAGGCTTTTGCAAGCGCAAGGTTGCATTTTACGAAGCATCCTTTAAAATTTCCATATTACCACCCCCTGCCAGCCCAATGAAGCGTGTTTTTTAGCATTCCGCCTATAATTTCATTGACAGGGGGAAAAGAATTTCCTAGAATCAACGGTTTGTTATCCCAACGCTGAAATTGCAATAGAAAGACTGAATCAACATGAAGACTTACTCTGCCAAAAAGAGCGACGTTATAAAAAAATGGGTGCTTATTGATGCCACCGACCAATCTCTGGGCCGCGTCGCCTCTAAAGCCGCGTCGATTATCCGTGGAAAAACCAAACCGATTTTCACCCCGCACGTGGATACCGGCGATAATGTGATTATTATCAACGCCGCCAAGGTCCGTTTGACCGGGAAAAAGTGGGACGATAAAATTTATTACCACCATACCGGATATCCGGGTGGAATCAAGTCCGCAACCGCAAAGGAAATTCGGAATAAAAGACCCTCAAGTCTGCTCGAAAAAGCCATCGTTGGCATGTTGCCGAAGAACAGGCTGGGACGCACCCTGCATGCAAATTTCAGGGTTTATGATAACGAGCAACACCCGCACGTTGGGCAAATCCCCGATACCGTAACCGTTTGACAAAAAACCGGATTCAAACGATAAATTTAGCGATAAAGATACTTTAAGGAGTTGATTGATGGAAAGCAGTGAAGTCCGATATTACGCAACAGGAAAACGAAAAGAATCCATCGCCAAAGTTTGGCTGCATCTTGGTGATGGAAAGATCTCCATTAACAACCGCACCTTGGAAGAATATTTCCGTCGGGACAGTCTGCAAACCAATGCCCAACTGCCGTTGGTGCTGACCCAAACCCTGTCATCCTATGATGTAAAAGCCACCGTCCTTGGAGGCGGTCTATCCGGCCAGTCCGGCGCTCTGCGCTTAGGTATCGCTCGGGCTTTAATCATATTGAACCCTGAACTTCGCACTCCTTTGAAAAGAGCGGGATTTCTCACCCGGGATGCAAGAGAAGTTGAGCGGAAAAAATACGGCCAGCCCGGAGCTCGTAAAAAGTACCAGTTCTCCAAACGATAAATCAGAAGTCCGGTCCGCGCCCCCCTGTAAATCCCTCGTCCAGAGTGACCGCTGGCTCCAACCAGCCGGGGGGCTGAAGCAAATCTTGCCGTGCGCCCGCATATGCGGGATCTGGTACTGCCGTGAGGTGAGTTTATGGCTAGCGGCCCCCTCTTCCGTACAGAATTTCCTCCCCGCGTTGCGGGCAATAAAACCCCCTTGTGGGATTCAACAGTATTATGGTCAAAGTCGGTATTGCAGGCGCAAGCGGGTACACGGGGCTGGAACTGGTCCGGTTGCTGACCCGACATCCTGAAGTCGAAATAACCGCCGTCACCTCCGAAACCTATCAGGGCCAGAAAATCGCGGATGTTTTTCCATCCTTCAGCGGATTTTCAGAGCTGGTATTTGCCAGCCTCAGCCCTTCCATCGCCAGCGAGTGCGACTTTTTATTCCTGGCCTTGCCGCACACCACAGCCATGAACCGGGTTCCTGATTTTCTAACAGGAAACTGTCGAGTCATCGACCTCAGCGCCGACTTTCGTTTGAAATCCGCCGAAATATTTGAGACCTGGTATGACGTGGCTCACGAACAAGTGGAAACCTTGGCTGAGTCAGTTTATGGCCTGCCGGAACTGCATCGTGAGGCCATTCGGTCCGCCCGGCTGATAGCCAACCCTGGCTGTTACCCGACCAGCGTTATTCTGGCGCTGGCGCCGTTACTCACAACCGACTGGGTGGACTTCCAGTCGATCATCGCCGATTGCAAGTCCGGTGTTTCAGGGGCGGGAAGAAAGCCATCGCTCCGCACCCAGTTTTCCGAATGCAACGAAGCGGTTTCCGCTTACGGTCTGGGAACGCATCGCCACACCCCGGAAATCGAGCAGGAAATTTCCGCATTAGCGGGCCAGGACATCACCATCTCCTTTTCGCCGCATTTGATGCCCATGACCCGGGGAATGCTGAGCACTGTATATATTAACCTGACGTCCGACATGGAACTCGAAGCACTGAGAAATCATTACCTGGAATTTTATAAAGATGAACCGTTTGTCCGCATTTTAAATCTGGGGACTTTCGCCAACACGCATTACGTCGTGTCCTCAAATTACTGCGACATCGGGCTGCAAATCGATAAGCGCGCCCGGCGCATCGTCCTCACCAGCGCCATCGACAATCTGGTGAAAGGCGCCTCCGGGCAGGCCATTCAAAATATGAACATCATGCTGGGAATCGACGAAAAAACCGCCCTCGACTCCCCCGGCATTTTTCCATAACCAGCGTGACGCTGGACCCAAAGGGTCCCATTTTTCTGCAGGTAAACAGTAAACACGGAGCAAAAAGTTTTTGCTCGTTACCCCTGGCAAATAGCTAAGTTTATGAATATTTCAACGAAACTAAATTTCCAGGTTCCGGGATTTAGAGCCTCAGGAATCGCCTGTGGTCTCAAAGCCAACGGCAAAAAAGATCTGGCCCTCATCCTTTGCGATACGCCTGCGGTAGCCGCTGGAGTCTTCACCAAAAATCGCGTGCAGGCCTCCAGCGTCATTTTGAGCCGACGGACATTAAAAAAAGCCGAAACGATTCGGGCCATCGTGGTCAACAGCGGCAATGCCAACGCCTGTATCGGCGCGCAGGGAATGAAAGACAGCAAAGCCCTTATCAACCGTCTCGCCGAAGAACTGTCGATCTCCATAGATGAAATCCTGATCGCGGCAACCGGCGTGATCGGTGTTCCCTTGCCGCCAAACAAGTTGACCGGTGGCGTGCCTGAGCTGGTTGCTAAATGCTCCGCAAAAGGCTGGGAAAACGCCGCAGAAGCGATCATGACCACGGATCTCACGCCCAAAACCGCGTCCCTCAGTTTCACCCTGGGAAAACATGAAATCGTCATCGGCGGCTTCGCCAAGGGGTCCGGCATGATCCACCCCAACATGGCCACCATGTTGGGGTTTGTGGCTACCAACGCCGCCATTGACAAGGACACCCTGCATCAGGCGCTTTTGGAGGCAAACGAGGCTTCATTCAACAGCATCACCGTTGACGGGGACACCAGCACCAACGATACCTTCATCGTGATGGCCAACGGACAGGCGGGAAACCCATCAATTCGCATGGGCTCCAAAGAATACACCGAGTTTGTTGCGGCACTGACGGAGGTGAGCAAAAACCTTGCGATCCAGATCGTCAAGGACGGCGAGGGAGCCACCAAATTTGTGACCGTTCGCGTCAGCGGCGCAAAAACCAAAAATCACGCAAAAAAAATAGCTTCCTCGGTCGCCACCTCTTCATTGGTTAAAACCGCACTTTTCGGGGAAGACCCCAATTGGGGACGTATTATTTGCGCCATCGGCTACGCCGGCGTTCCCATTCAACCGGACCGCATCGTGATCCGCTTGAACGGGGCCACTCTGTTCGAAAACGACACCCCCACCAAAGAAGCCTCCATGGAATCGTTGCGTAAAAAAATGCAAAAAAAAACGATCCTCATTGCTATCGACCTTAACAACGGCAACGAGTCCGCAGAGGTCTACACCTGCGATTTGTCTTATGATTATGTCCGCATCAACGCCGAATACACTTCCTGACCGGCCTGGGGGATGGAAGGGGATATTACAGGGGCATGAAAGCAACGGAAAGGGATATCACAAGCGTCAACCCCGAGTTCCCTCTCCCGTAGCGGGTTTGCCATGACAAATTTTGACCGATGGTTTAAACTTCATATATAATTAAAAAAATGAACCAGTTACCACTTTGTTTTGTAAAAAGAGACTGCCTGTGCCCATTTTAACCATCAAAAACTGGCTGGACCCCGTTTTGCGAAAAAAAGGGGAACCCATTGAAAATATTGACGATTCCATTGTGACTTTGTCTAAGAATATGTTTGAAACTACTTTGGACGCCCGTGGAGCCGGTCTGGCAGCCAATCAGGTGGGTCTTCCCTACAACCTGTTCGTGGTGGACATGGGCATCGAAAAGGGAGAGCACGACCTGATCACCGTGATCAACCCGGTCATCACGGCGATGGAAGGTGAAGAAATCAGCGAGGAAGGCTGTCTGAGCATCCCCGAAGTGTATGCCGAGGTCAAAAGAGCCCTGAAGGTAGAACTCAAAGGCATCGACCTCAACGGCAACGAAGTCCGCTATGAGGCGGAAGGGTTTATAGCGCGCGCCTTTCAACACGAAATGGACCATCTCAACGGGTCCTTGTTCTGGGACAATCTGGGAAAGTTCAAACGGGATTCGCTCAAACGAAAATTTAAAAAGAAGCAGAAAGAGCTGAAAGCATGAAAATCGTCTTTATGGGAACCCCTAAATTCGCTCTTGCTACGCTAAAAGTTCTGGTCGCCTCCGAGCATCAAATTCTCGCGGTCGTCACTCAGCCCGATCGCCCCAAAGGCCGAGGCCAGGAGCTGACGGCCTCGCCGGTAAAAACCTTTGCCCTACAATCCGGCATCGACGTTCTCCAGCCTGAAAAAGCCAGCGCCGCCGAATTCGTCGCAACCCTCAGCGATTTACAGCCCGATGTGATCGTCGTTGTGGCTTACGGTCAGATCTTGCGAATGCAAGTTCTCGAAATTCCCCGCTTGTTTTGCATGAATCTACACTCGTCTTTGCTTCCCAAATACCGTGGAGCGGCCCCCATCAACTGGGCCATCATCAACGGCGAGAAAGAAAGTGGCGTCACCACCATGAAGATGGATGCAGGCATGGACACCGGCGACATCCTTATTATCGCAAAAATCCCGATCGCGGATGCGGACAACGCCCAAACCCTGCACGACAAACTGGCCGCAGCCGGCGCGGCGCTTGTTCTCGAAACTCTCAGGCGAGCCGAAAATAATTCCTTGACCCCTATCGTCCAGGATTCCAGTCAGGCCTCACTCGCCCCCAAACTTAAAAAAGAAGACGGACTGATTCATTGGGAAAAGGATGCCGTGAGTCTGCGCAATCAGGTCCGGGGGCTGGAACCCTGGCCAGGAGCATTCACGTATTTTAATTCCAAACGGCTCCGCCTGTGCGCCGTCGAAACCACAGCGGGAGAGCCTGCGGATCGTCCCGGTGAAGTGGCTCGCATCACCGACCACGGGATTGAGGTTGGAACCGGCAAGGGACGGCTCATCATCACCGAGCTGCAACCGGAAGGAAAAAAGAGGATGTCCGCTAAAAGTTTCCTGGCCGGAAATAAAATTATCAAAGGGGAAAAGTTTGAAACCAGTTTGCCCCCCTGTATACCCAACACAAATTAAATGAGGAACCAATGCCTAGAACTTTGATTGCAGGAGGAGCTGGTTTTCTGGGATCACATTTTTGTGATTTTCTGTTGAACAAGGGCCATGAAGTGATCTGTATGGATAACCTGATCACCGGATCTTTGCAAAACATCGCCCACATCAAAAATGACAAATTCACTTTTATCAAACACAATGTGACTCAGCACATCAAGATCGATGGTCCGCTGGATTTTGTTCTCAATTTTGCATCGCCAGCCAGCCCCATAGATTATCTGATACACCCCATTCCGACGCTCAAAGTGGGTTCGCTCGGAACTCACAATACCTTGGGGTTGGCCGAAGCCAAACGGGCCGTCTACCTCATCGCTTCCACATCGGAAGTGTATGGTGATCCCCTGATCCATCCGCAAAAGGAAAATTATTGGGGAAACGTCAACCCTGTCGGTCCGCGGGGGGTTTACGATGAAGCCAAACGGTTCTCTGAAGCGATGACCATGGCCTATCACCGTGCCCACGGCCTCGACACCAAGATCGTCAGAATATTCAACACCTACGGTCCCCGTATGCGGCTTCAGGATGGCCGGGCCATACCCAACTTCATCTATCAGGCATTGAAGGGCGAAGACATCACCGTTTATGGAGACGGCAGTCAAACCCGGAGTTTCTGCTATGTTTCGGATCTCATCGAAGGAATTTATCGACTGGTGATGTCTGACATGAACGATCCGGTGAACATTGGCAACCCCAGGGAAATGACCATCAAGGAAATGGCGGAGAAAATTTTGCAAGCCACGCAAAGCAAGAGTAAAATCCTTTACACTTCGCTTCCCGTAGACGATCCGAAAGTCCGTCAGCCCGATATCACGCTGGCAAAGAAAATCCTGAACTGGGAACCGCAGGTGGGATTGGATGACGGTTTAAGCACTACCCTGGAATACTTCAAGGCCAAAGTTAAGTCATCCTGAGTCAGATAAGGTCTTATGGCCAACAACAGCGATTGCTCGATAAAAGATTGGCCCGAAGACGAACGCCCCAGGGAAAGGCTGATTAAATATGGTGAAGACAAACTTTCTGACGCCCATCTTTTGGGGATCCTGATCGGCTCCGGGGACCGGTCGACCCGAAAAAATGCTGTCGATCTCAGCCGTGATCTGTTAAATGTGTTTAGCAATTTTCGCCAAATGGACCAGGCTTCGGTAATGGAGCTGTGCAAGGTCAAAGGCATCGGCATCGCCAAGGCCGCGCAAATAAAAGCGGCCCTGGAAGTAGGCAAACGAATGTCCTCGCAAAAGACCGATAAAAAAGAAAAAATGGATACCAGTCGGTGTTTCGTGGAATACTACGCGCCATTCCTGCAACATCTTAAAAAAGAAATCGTAAAAGTCGTTCTTTTGAATCCAAAATTAGTTATGATCAAGGACCTGACCATTTCCGAGGGCAGTTTGAATGCCAGTATCGTTCACCCGCGGGAAGTCATGATTCCCGCCATCAGGGAGTCTGCGGCTTCCTTCGCTCTGGTCCACAATCACCCAAGCGGGGACCCATCGCCCAGCCAGCAGGACATGGAAATCACCCATCGTCTCAGCAAGACCGGGCAAATCGTGGGCATCCGGATGGTGGATCACATCATCATCGGGGATAATAAATATTTTAGTTTTTCTGATGAAGGCTTGTTATGAAACCCTGACGGTTTCAGGCCATGAATAAAAACGACTCTCATCTTCTCGATATGGAACGAATAAAAAATTTTCTCAATGCCAGCGCCGACTTGAAATACCAGGTGGCGGAAACCCTGTCGGAAAAAATCCTTGAAGCCACGCGGCTGATACAGGAAAGTCTGAAAAACGGCGGAAAACTGTTACTCATTGGCAACGGCGGCAGTGCGGCGGACGCCCAGCACATCGCCGCAGAACTGGTGGGCCGATTCAAAAAAGAAAGAGCCGCCATTCCAGCCCTTGCGCTTACGGTGGACACATCCTCCCTGACCGCGCTTGGCAACGATTACGGGTTCGAGACTATTTTCTCGCGGCAGGTCGAGGCCATTGCGCGAAAGGGCGATGTCCTCCTTGGCTTCAGTACCAGCGGCAACTCCGAAAATGTCCTCCGGGCTTTCAAAGTCGCTAACGAACTCGGGGTCGTCACCATTGCCCTATTGGGCAATGAAGGCGGACAGGCAAAAAACCAGGTGCGCCTGGCCATCGTCGTTCCCTCGGATGATACCGCTCGCATTCAAGAAGTCCACATCACCATCGGTCACATTATCTGTGAAATCATCGAAGACGAGTTTTAGATGAAAGCCAAATTCAAAAATTTCTTCGACAACACAAAAAGGCCCAGGGTCCTGGTCATTGGGGACCTCATTCTGGACGAATACCTCTGGGGAGGCGTGACACGCATCTCCCCCGAAGCGCCGGTTCCCATTTTAGAAACCAAGTCCGAGAACCTTTCCCTGGGAGGCGCCGCCAATGTCGCCAACAACCTTGCGGCCCTGGGATGCGAGGTCTATCTTGTCGGCGCTCTGGGTCAGGATGAAAAAGGCGATCGCCTTTTGGATCTTATCCGCGAACGCGGCATCCGCACCGAGGGTATCTTCCGGTTCGTACACCGCCCCACCACCTCCAAAATGCGGATCATCGCGCACAACCAGCAGATCCTGCGCATCGACAAAGAAGACAACCGCCCCATCACCGAGGAAACTGAAAATAAAATTATCAATTTCACCAACCAGATTTTGCCGGAGATAGACGGTGTCATTTGTTCCGATTATCAGAAAGGGGTGCTGACTGAAAAGGTCATCAAAAATCTGATGCACCGCGCCCAGAACGTTCAGAAAAGCGTTATCGTCGACCCCAAAAGCTCCGACTTTTCCCTTTATAAAGGAGCCACCGTCCTCACTCCCAACGAAAAGGAAGTCGAACGCTCGGTTCCCATTAAAATCAACGGTAAAGAAGATCTGGAACGCGCCGCCGAATACCTTTTATCCCTGACACGGGCGGAAGCCCTGCTCGTCACTCGCGGCAAGGACGGCATGATCCTGTACAAAAACAAAGAAAAACCTGTGGCGATCCCCACGGTGGCCAAGGAAGTGTACGACGTCACTGGCGCCGGTGACACCGTGGTCAGCGTTTTTGGCATGGCCGTGTTCGTCGGGTTCAGTTTTCAGGAGGCGGCCTGGCTGTCCAATATGGCCGCCAGCATCGTGGTCGGCAAAGTGGGAACGGCGGTCGTGACGCTGAACGAAATCAATGAATTCTTACAGGAGGAAATGTTTCGTACCTCGCACACCGTGCTGGAACTGGAGGAACTCAAAAAACTCGTCAGCCTCGCCAAGAGCACCGGCAAATCCGTGGTGTTCACCAACGGCTGTTTCGACTTGATCCACGGCGGCCACATCGAGTTTCTGCAAAAAGCCAAAGCCCTGGGCGATATTTTGGTGGTCGGCCTCAACAGCGATCAATCCGTGCGCGGGATCAAAGGCGACGGGCGGCCCATCAAAACCCAACAGGAACGCGCCAACATCCTTTCGGCATTGCGCTATGTCGACTACATCACAATCTTCAACGAAAGCACCCCGGCGAACCTGATCAGCGAAATCCGCCCGGACATTCTGGTCAAGGGCAACGACTACGCAATGGATGAAGTGGTGGGCCGGGAAATCGTCGAAGGTTATGGCGCCCGGGTCGAACTCATCCCCATCGTCAAGGGCCTCTCCACCACCAGCACCGTCGAGCAAATCCTCGAAAATCACAGACTGGATTGAGATAAGTTTCCTACATTTTGCGGCCACTTCGCGAAACATGGATGTGAGCATTAGATCAACGTCTCCCGCCAATAGCTCAATTTGGCCCAACAGTCATATTTTCCAAACAACCGCCCTGACAGAGAATCCCATAACTATTCAATACTATGTCACTCCCCCAGCCGTTTCCCCGACAACAGGTAGTTCTGAACGTAGTCTTTGATTCCGTCTTCCAGAGAAGTGCTCGGAGCCTCGTAACCCGCTTTTCTAATTTTGCCCATTTCGGCTTGCGTGTGGTATTGATATTGATCGCGGATGGAGGCAGGCATCTCGATGTATTCGATGTTCGGTTTTTTTCCCATCGCTGAAAAGAGGGCATGCGCCAGGGCGTTCCAGTTACGAGCCTTTCCGGAGCCGACATTGAACAGCCCGCCGATTTTTGGATGGTCGAGAAAAAACAGGGTCATCGCTACAGCGTCTGCAATATAAATAAAATCCCGCTCCTGCCCGCCATCCTCGTATTCGGGTTTATAAGATTTGAACAATCGCATCTTGCCGGTTTCCTGAATCTGATAATACCCTTTGCGCACCAGACTCTGCATGTCGCCCTTGTGGTATTCGTTGGGGCCGTACACATTGAAATATTTCAGGCCGACGATTTTATCAAACGCTCCCGTATCCCGCGCCCACAGGTCGAACTGCTGTTTGCTGTCGCCATAAAGGTTCAGTGGACAAAGCGGCGTCAATTGCGATTCATCGTCCCGATAGCCGTGAGCGCCATCGCCATAGGTCGCGGCGCTGGAGGCATAGATGAAGCGGATATCTTTTTGCAGAGAAAATTCGGCCAGATGCCGTGTGTATTCAAAATTGTTGGTGCGCAGAAATTCCTGATTGGTTTCCGTAGTGGAGGAACAGGCCCCCATGTGAATGATCGCATCTGCCTGTGGTGTGAGGGAACCTGTTCGGATCGTATTGAGAAAGTCAGCCTTGCTTTTAAGCTCGATGAACTTTAGCGCTCCCAAGTTTTTTTCCTGCTCCGGGTGCTCGACGTCATCGACAATAACAATTTCTGACATTCCGCGTTGATTGAGCTCATGCACGATCGCACTGCCGATGAACCCTGCGCCTCCCGTAACAACGATCATATTTCCTCTAATAAAAAGTTTGCCGCATGGATGGGTTTTCCCCGTTCTCTTTCGGATTCACTTTCTTGTTCATGAGTGCCTTCCAATTAAGACCGGATAAAAGAGGGGTATATGATTTTTTACCCGCCATTGCAACCTGCTTTTTCATTTCGCTGACGCGGCCCTCTCCGGCAGGATGGGTGGACAGGTATTCTGTCCATGAAGCGGAGCCATCATCCGGGTCTTCAGTTTTCTTTTCAGAAATTAATGAAGGCTCTAATGCTTGCAGTTTTTCAAACATACGAATCATCCCCGCAGAGTCGATGCCAGCCGCCAGGATGCTATCCATTCCCTTAGCATCCGCTTGCCTCTCCATTTCGCGGTTGTGGGCCAACCCGTCCAACCCACTTGCCATCTCCAAAACAGCACTCATGCTACCGTTCACATCGCCTGTGATCAAGGTCAGCAGAATACTTGCCGCCATGCTGCGCAGGATGCCCCGTGTGGAGTGACGGAGCACCACATGCTGAATTTCATGGGCCAGAACTCCCGCCAGCTCTTCCGGGGTCTCTGCCAAATTCAACAACCCCTGAAACACGATAATAGGACCACCTGGGAAGGCAACGGCATTGGCCATTTTGTGCGGAGAAATATGAATACGGATATTATAAGGCTGATTCGGGGAGGCAGATAATAAACGCGCGGCAATAGCGTTCAACGCTTTTTCCTGTTCCGGCCATGAGGATGGGGCCAGCGCCTGCGGGAGTTTTTGCAAGATAGAATCTCCCAGTTTTTCCTCCCAGGAGATCGGAACCTGCATCGCCAACTCATCAGCGAGCTTCGGAATTCCCAGCGTCCATAATCCATACAGGAAGAACGGTACAACAAAAAAGGACACAACCAGTAACACACGCTTGAGCCTGCTTGCCGGCCTGAGGGATGGATGCAGGGCAATCGCTGTGATATCGCGCAGGTTGCTCAGAAACGCGGGATCATTGACCACCAGGGTCTCTAAGCGATCGCCTTTGAGTTCGGCTACGGTGTGTTCCAGATGAAAAGGCGGCTTGCCACTCGCACCCGATGCACCGAGACACAGGTCAGTGTATTGCCAGTTGAGAGCTTGACCTCCAGGGAGCGTTAACGTCAATTGGCTGGGAGACAAATTTAAAGCCACTTGCTGTTTTCGTGGACTGCGGCCATCAAAATAGACACCTGCAAATCGCAGTTTCCGGGCGCTCATGAACAGGGATTGCTCGAATTACCCGATATCGACAGGGACATCGAACGCATCCAGCGCCTCTTCACCCAGGGCGTCGCTTTGTTGCATTTCCTGAATCACGGAATCCAGATCGATATCCCCCTTCAGAGTGAGGTGCTCGGTAAAAAACTTCTGGTTTCTAACCGCTATCCATGAATAGCCCAGCCCCAGCGTACAAACAAGCAGCAAAAAGTTGCCCAGATTCAAAATAAACCATTCACCACCAGTGGCGGTGAATCGGAAAGTGGCATCGCCAAATTGGGTGTTGGCCCAATAATACCGTTTCAAATAAGCATGGAACCAGATCCAGTATACTCCAGCAGTTATTACCGTAAGAAAAATGGCCAGCACGTATTTTCCAAAAATTTCTTTCCCCCTGCCGGTGAACTTGCCCGGCAAATTGCCAAAATAGGAATTTTCACGCCAGAAATTTTCCGCCTGCATTTTGAAATAGGGCCAGTACAATCCCAGAGTGATGGCTGTTAAGATACTTCCTTTCAGGTAAATCATTAAGGCTTCCTTGCCCTTGCCGCGAAACGAAAAACGAATGCCGCGCCAGGCCGTGCGTGACAACCGATAGCGCCAGGCCCTCACCATCAACGGAGGAATGAGTGCAATGACAAGAATCTGAGACAGCGAAGCGACAGCTTCCCCCCAGGCGCCGCCATAAATTTGAATCCCCGTGATCAGAGCAATGAACCCTATGATTATTGGGAGAATTTTTAGAAATCCTCGGAACAACTCCTTGCCCGTTCCGTGATAGGAAAAATGGTCTCCGGCAAAAGTGGTGTTCGCCCACATGTAATGGCGCTTTTTGGTCTTGGCCCAGAAATGATAGATGCCAAGAGTGAACACCGTTTTCAACCCGTTGGAAGCCAATAGACTGAACAGCTCCCCTCCTTTGCCCAAAAAGGCAAACTGCAAGCCGTTTCCAGAATCTGTTTCCGAGGCGGCGTCCGTTTCCTCATCGCCCCAGGAAGCCGCATCCATCCGGGCGTCATCCCTGTTGCTCAGGGATTTAAGATCTACCTGAAACCCCAGGCCCTGCAAATAGGCCGCCGCAGGACCTGCCTGGTGGTCGGCAATTTTTCGCGAGAATCGCCATGCTCGTCCGTCCTGCAATTGCTCCAAAATAGTTTCTCCCTGTTCCAGACTTATCCTGAACACCTTGGCCATTTTGTCCGCCGCCAGATGAGGATCGGTTCCAAACCAGGAATTCAGCGTTATTTGGTGACTCATGCAGTTCTCCTTAAAATTTTATCTTTTAAAACTTTATTAGAATGAATGGATTGCTTACCGAATAGTCAGAAAAAATCGTACGCCACTTGCTGTTCCGTCCAGCCGAGAAAACCATCCTTGACGGGGGTGCCGGAAAACCCATCGGTTGCCTGCACCCAGGTTTCGGGCCGATCCCAGTTGTCTCCGTAATGATATAAAAACATTTTTTTGCGGATGGGCGCCGGAATCGTCATCAATTCGTGATAGGAGGCATGGATACCGCCCTGAAACAACTGACAATCGTGAAACATGACTTCCGATAACTCAGAAAATCGACTGATGTATTCAGGATCAATCATGGTATCGCCTGAAATCCACACGCGCCGGTTGATTAAAACCCCGCAGCACCATTGCGACTCTTCGGCGCTGAAAGCGGAATCCGGAAAATGACGGGTCCTCATGAGCGAGACTTCAATCGGGCCGTGCTGATACGACCAATATTTCCTGCCCTCTATATTTGCGGGAGAAGGGCGAAGAATATTAAAAAAATCCGCCAGTTGCAGAGGCCGACCCTGCTTGAATTCGCAGTTTTCCATCCCCCCGGCAAGGCTCTTACTCCAAAGACTGTCCTGGTAATCGCTTTGAATAATCATGTCCGGCTTGGAATTTTTTGGGTCCGGTGACCCGTAACGGTTGGTGAGGGCAACTTCCTCCAACCCCCCGATATGGTCGGCATGGCTGTGGGTCGGCAAGTAGCAGTTGACCTTCAACACGTCCAACCCGATATCCGAAAGCGCCAACGGCCCCTGAGTCCCACAGTCAATGAGAACATGATGGTCTCCCTGGATAATAAGGATGTTAGATTGCCTGCGCCTTTTCGCAAAAGCTGAACCGGTTCCAAGAAAAACCACGCGTAAATGCCCATCCGTCCGTAAAGGGAGAGATTCACCGTTTTTACAAATCTCCTTCACTTCATACATATGTCCTATCCCCTGCCAGAGAATTTGTTGAAGAAATCAGGTCATGACTATAAAAAAAAGGCCGGGAAAATCAGCCACTTCATAAATAACCCATTATAATACAATAACATGAGATTTTAACGCCGTCTATAAAATATTGGATTTTCTGACACGTTCTGCCCCTTAAAAAAGCACCGGCAATAACGGATTCCCGGAGTTCTAACAGGTTGCTGAAAAACTATTTTTGGGACCTTAAAATGTTAATTTCAAGTTTACTGTTAATTTAAGAAAACCAGTAGCACAGGCGACCTATCCTTAAAGTTTATGCGGAAGTGCGGAATTTAATTCC
>JAQCGX010000039.1 GCA_027619975.1 Nitrospinota bacterium | reverse complement strand
ACTAAAACAAAGCCATCTCCTTAAGTTGACGATTAGGAGCATTTAGTCAATTTTTAGAGATACCCTTATGTGGTTGGTGATTGCAAAAGCGGAAAAATATCAATTTTTAGAAATCATTATGAAATGAATCGTCACGGAGGCTGATTTTAAAATTGGCAAATGAAGGGGAGAGAATGGAGACAAACGGGTAATGTCATAAATATTTTGAATGAACCCCTTCTTGTGGCACCTCGAAACCAAGGGTGAAAGGAACTTCTATCATTGTGTCAAACATTTCAGCAACCGGGGGTCTGCAAACATTTTTTTTAAAGCCCCTGAAATTGCGGCATTGACCAGAGATTCGTTGGGAAAAGATGTGGGGGCAATTGATTTCCGGGTGATGCGTTCCCGGTAATCCATTTTATAAGTCTTTCTGTTATTGTCACACTGCGCCCGCAAAACCGAGTCAACCCTGACACCCAGTCGGGGCCCTTTTTCATGATAGACGCTTTTAAGTTGCAGGATTTCTACCGTTAATGCCCGGGTCAGTTGTATAGAATATCTCCTTGGAATAAATCCGATGATTTGCAGACCCTTTTCAATTTTATTATGCAAAATATCGGCAGGATCCTCATCGGGAACGATTTGAAAGCTTCTGAAGTTAAACCGTCCTCTCCATTTGGCAATGAGATTGTTTGGGCGAGAATCAATGATTTTGAAGCCCACGGGCTTATTTTGACCAATATCCGACCGGCTGACCGGCAACGCAGGATCGATTGTTACGGAATGCATTTGCGAGCAGCCGATGAAATAGAGGTGCGCAAAGATTAAAATAAAAATGCGGAGGTGCCGAAATAGGTTCATAGCCAAATCATAGAAAAGTTCGATTTCCCCCTAAGGTGGGAAATCTCAAAGGTATATTTTGCCAGTTATCACCTGCACTGTAAATATAATTATAAATTTGTCGGTTTTCTGGTTACAATAAAACATCAGAATCTCTTTATTTTATTAATATTTTTATTGTTGAAATGTTTGCGCGTTGGTTCGATTTTAGACTCGAACAGAAAAACTCATGGTAAAGGTAAAAATAAAAGATTTACAGGAGGGCATGATTCTTGCGGATAACGTCAGGGATCAGAATGGGATGTTGATCGTGTCTCAAGGTCAAAGTATTTCCGAAAAACATCTGCGTACGTTCAAGTCCTGGGGAATAACAGAGATTGATATTGTGGAAAGCATGGGAGAGAAGGATGAAGCCGACCCACCAGAAAAAAAAGAAGGTAACGTTTCCGCAGGAGTGAAAGAGCAAGTGGATGAGTTGTTTCGTTATACCGATAAACAGCACCCTGCCATAGCGGAACTTATGGAATTGTGTATATTGAGAAAAACAGAGTCTCTTTAAGAGAGTGCATGGGAATGACTCAGGATGTCGAAAATCTGGTGGAGAATTCTGTTCAACTGGGTTCTTTACCGGCGATTTTCTATCAAATCAATGATGCTGTCGAGGATCCGGAATGCTCTTATTCCGAGATCGGTGCAATCATCAGCAAGGACTCTGCCCTTTGCGCCCGCTTGCTTAGAATTGTCAACAGTTCCTTTTTTGGATTTTCTTCGAAAGTGGAAACCATCACGCATGCTGTTACAATTGTCGGGATGGTTCAGTTACGGGATCTGGCTTTAGCGACAGCGATCGTGAATAATTTTGATGGAATTCCAAAGAATGCCGTCAATATGAAGTCCTTTTGGTATCACAGTATTTCCGTAGGCCTGGCGGGACGAGTGATTGGCATTTATTTGAAGGAGTCGAACCCCGAACGTTTTTATGTTCTGGGTCTGCTGCATGACTTGGGACGTCTGTTATTGTATCTGACCATTCCTGAAGATATGAGCCGGGTGTTGAAACTGAGTGCGGAGGGAGGACTACTGCATGAGGCGGAAAGCAAAGCTCTGGGATGGGATCATGCCGAGGTTGGCGGTGCGTTGTTAAGGAAGTGGAATCTTCCTGCGCAAATGGTTGAGGGGGTTCAGTACCATCATAATCCTTCCAGCGCCCCAAATTTTCCTTTAGAAGCCGCGATAACCCATGTGGCGGATATTGTGGCTCAGACTCTGGAGTTGGGAAGCAGTGGAGAGCGATATGTTCCTCCTATGGACTTCAAGGCATGGGATGCACTGGGATTACCTGCCAGTATGTTGTCTTCCGTTGTGACTCAGGTGAGTTGTCAGGCGGATGATCTGGCCGAAATATTTTTTTAAGTAGGTGGGAGTCAAGATGTGAGAAACCATGGAAAGTAACGAAAAGAAGGAAGCCAGGATTGGATACCTCGAGAAGCTGGCCCGCTCCAACCTATATGGCTTGGGATTAATGGCTTCTCTTGGGGAACTTCAGCACGATGCCAGCATGGCATGTGATATGACCCGAATCTTAAAACTGTGCGGGGAGCATTTGGAGCAATTGCTGGATTTTCAGGTGATGTCTTTTTTTCTGGTCAGCGATGACTCTGGTTTTGAACTTGTTCAAGTGAATCCCGAAAGTGAAAAATCGGATCTTCAGAAAGAGATTGATGAGCAAATTGAAAACGGCAGTTTTGCCTGGGCGGTTAACCAGAATCGGCCCGTGGTCGTCAAGTCTAAAAGATATGGCAAGTCATTAATCCTGCATGTGCTGGCGACCAAGTCCAAGGTAAGGGGCATGTTTGCCGGGATTCTGACCCGCGAGGATAAGGATATACAGGAAACCGTCTTATACCCGCTTTCCATTATTTTGCAAAACACTTCTTATGCGATTGAAGCCGCCTCTCTCCACAAGTTGATTTCTGACCAGAATAAAAACCTGGAGGAAATCGTTCAGAAGCGAACTCAATCTCTGGAAGAACAAACTCACGAACTCAAGCAGGAGGTTGCCTACCGGCGTTTGGCCGAGGAATCTCTGGTCGTCGCCAAGGAGGAAGCGGAGAGAGCCGCGCGTGCCAAAAGTGATTTCATTGCCAATATCAGCCACGAATTCCGCACCCCACTGAATGCTATTTTAGGCTATTGCGAAATTCTTCAATATGAGACCAAAAAATTTAACCGGCCGGATATAATCGAAGATCTCAAGTCCATAGAAGTTTCAGGGCGGCATTTACTGGTTTTGTTCAACGATATCCTGGATTTTTCCAAAATTCAGGCGGGAAAAATGGATCTCAATCTTGAAGATTTCAAGGTTCTCAGTTTGGTGGAAGATGTGATGTCCACCATTCGCCCGCTTGCCAGAAAGAATCGAAATACGATTTCCGTTACCAGTCAGGGAAATGTCAGGACCATGTTTTCCGATTCCGGGAGAGTCCGGCAAGTGCTTCTGAATTTGCTCGGCAATGCCTGCAAGTTTACCGAAGATGGCTCGGTTTCACTTAAGGTGAGCAGCGAGACGATGGATCAAACGGAATGGTTGACATTCTCTGTTTCCGATACGGGCATTGGCATCAGTCAGAAAATGATTACTCAACTGTTTAAGGAATTTACTCAAGCTGAAAACTCTACGGCGCGGAAGTATGGAGGAACAGGCCTGGGTCTGGCCATCAGCCGTCGCCTCTGTCAGATGCTTGGAGGGGATATCACCGTTAAAAGCGAACCGGGCAAGGGAACGGTGTTTATCGCAAAACTTCCTGCCGATGCCACCGAGTCGGGAAATGGTACAGGAGTGATTGAGGCATCTCCCTCTGAAGCAATGACCTCTTTGGAAGCGGAGGAGTTCCAGAAACCCTCTGCATCTCAGCAAGAGGACGCCGCATTGTCTTCCGGAAAAAATAACGAGACGCTTCTTGCCATCAATAATGATCCTGCCGAATGCGACCTCATCCGGCGGTTTATGGAGATGGAAGGGTTCCGAGTTTATACGGCGCTCAATGCATCCGAGGGATTGCGTTTGGCACACGAGGTTCACCCTGACGTCATTTCCCTGGATGTATTGATGTCAGAAATTGAAGGTTGGATGGTGTTGTCACAATT
This sequence comes from Nitrospinota bacterium, assembly GCA_027619975.1. Classification (NCBI taxonomy): domain Bacteria; kingdom Pseudomonadati; phylum Nitrospinota; species Nitrospinota bacterium. The sequence continues at coordinate 20,688 of JAQCGX010000039.1, read as the reverse complement.
GAAAGAAGATCCTCGTTTAGCTCCGATCCCTGTGGTCATGCTCTCGGTTGAAGATGAAAAGGAAAAAGCCATTGAACTGGGCGCGTCGGATTTACTGACCAAACCGATTGAATGGGATCAGTTTTTGGAAGTTGTTAAAAGACAAATGAAGCCGAGATCGATTGTCTCTCCAATTCTCGTCGTAGAGGATGATGCGACCAACCGCGGAGCTTTGTGCCGGGTTTTAAGAAGGGAGGGGTTGGTCGTTCTTGAGGCCGTGGATGGAAACGCGGCTATGAGCTTGACGGAAACCGAGACTCCTGGGCTGATTATTCTGGATTTGATTTTACCGGAGTTCAATGGATTCGATGTTCTATCTGAAATCAGTAAAAATGATAATTGGAAACATATTCCCATCATCGTTATCACAGCTAAAGAACTTTCGAATGAGGAATTGAAACGACTTAAGAAAGAAGTGGATTGCATTTTCCAAAAGGGAGATTATTCCCGTAATGATCTTTTAAAAGAAATACATACTCTGACGGCCAAACCCTCCTATCCGGCCTAAAACGGCCTCGAAGTAATTTTTCCCAACCGCCGATTTTTCAATTAATTTTGTTGTTACTATTTGAATTATAAGGGATTATGTTTTTACAGACGGATCGAAAGCGGATATCCTAGTTGAATAGCCAAAACCAAATTAAATTGAATGGATACGGGTATTTGAAGGTTTTAAATATTTATAACTCTCAAAAAGTGGTAAGCGATGGCAGACCCTGAAATAAAAGTTCTAATTATAGATGCCGATAATAAAATTCTTGTGACAGCTAAAAAGTTATTGGCACCCGAAAACTATACGTTGTTGCTAGCCTCCGATCCTGACGATGCGCTTGAAATTATAGATGAAAATGAGCCTGTGGCGGTTGTGGTGTGCGACAACAAGTTGTCCACCATGCGGGGGACAGAGTTTTTAGAAAAATTGAAAGGGCTGGAGCCGGATACTGTTAGAATTTTGATGACCGGGAATTATGACTCTCAGCTGATTGAAGACGTGGTCAATCATGCGAAGGTTTTTCGTTTTGTTAAAAAACCGTTGGACTTTAAGGTTCTCACGCAAACCATTCAGGCGGGCGTTGAGGAAAATGAAAGAATTCTCAAATTGAAAGCTCAGTTGGTGGAACGTGAAAAATTATTCACAGTAAAGACGGAGCTTGAAGCCGAAAAAACAAATCTCGGTTCTCAAGTTCATGGCCTGGTCCAAGCCAAGAAACAAATGGTTTATATCATGGTGGCCATGATTTTGGTGTTTGGGATGTTTGAAGCCTACACAATTTGGGCTAAAAATGTGAAACTGGAAGATACCAGCCAAAAAATTGGAAGTTGGATAAAATATACGAATGGTACGGCAAAGGATACAAAAACAAATTTGATGTGGATGACCCGGGATTTTAGAATTATGGAAAGGCGACAACCCTATAATTGGGATGAAGCTATGTCCTGGATTGAGAAGATGAACACAGAACATTATGCGGGATATTCTGATTGGCGGGTGCCCACCATCGAGGAATATCAGGCTATTTTTGATGAAAATGGAAAAGTACTGGCCTATGACCAAAAAAAGAATTTTCTTGTCGGGATCTCGGAGGTTTTTGAAATGGGTGGTGGCTACGGGTTCTGGTCGAGTGAAGAGATGGGAGTGAAATCCGCCCGTTATTTCTTTTTTGTGGGAGGGTACAGTAAAACGGATTTGAAGACTTACAATAATCCGACGATAAGCGTTCGGTTGGTCCGCGATTAAATCCTGTTACCATCGGTTTGGTACTTCCTTTTTTTTATTAGTTTTAGTTGATGTGTCAACTCCCCCGATTCAACCATCTGCCGTACACGCAAAACCGCGTGCGGTGTAAATTCCTTCCTCAAATATAATTTTCCAGGTTTTGTGAGGTGAGAAAAATTCAGAGTTTTATTTTTCCAATTCATGATGGTGGCAATCATTAACTGAGCCCCCGCGAGCAAAGTTTTGCCTGCAAGGCTTTGTTCATCATCCTTGTCATCCAATTCGATAGCGGCCTGCGCGGCAATTTGTCCTTTGTCAATTCCCTCATTGGTTAGGTGAACCGCCGCTCCCAGTTTTTCCAACTGCTTATCATAAATAGGCCAGAAATTACAGGACGAACCCCTGTAGAAGCCGGGCAGTCCCACATGCAGGTTGAAGATTCGTCCGGGATAAAGGATGAGCAGATTCTCCTGCAACATTCCGGTTCCAAAAATGGCAATAAATCCAGGGTTGAACCGTTTGATGATTTGAAGGGTCTCAGGTGAATTCAATTGACCTTTTGGGATTTTAATAACAGGAGGCTGGTTAAGCGGCTTGTTGACAGCTCCAAACACCTTGGACTCATATTCCATCCGCCGGGTAAAAAACCAGTCCCATGCTTTTTTTTCCTCCTCAGAAGCCGCGGGAGGGGAGGGGTAACCCGTCGCTTCTGTCAGCACCGCCACAAGTGGAAATTGGGCGTTCAACTGGTTGACAAAATACTGATGCCTTAAGTCCTGGCCTGTAATGACCAGGATTTTTTCTTGTGAGCTTAAAAAGTGTGGGTCGGATGTCACTTGATCGTTTTGGCTGAAAAATTTATAAATATATTAAATTCAATGAGTTATTGTGTTATGTTTTGCGCAGTTGTATGAAATTTTAACATTCACTCGGCTAATGCTCAACGGACCATTTTTAAAACATTTTGAAAAATGGGGATTAATTTTGGCCCTATAATTTTCTCAAGTTGGCAAGGAATTTGCTTTTATATAATTAATGAAAAAATTTCTGCCACTCATATTTTTGTTTATAGCATCTTGCACGGGGTTGGGTTCCTCTGTGCAAACCCCTGTGCAAACCTACCAGTTGGGCGAATATTCAATATTCATAGCGGACGACGCCAGGGTTAATGATGAATACCAGAAAATTTGTTCTTCATCCTGTTCCCGTTTGGTCAAGGGGTTTGTAAACCATCGCACAAAAGAAATGTGGTCCATACGAAGTATGCCCGTGGTCATGCGTAAGATGAAGCAAATTTTAGGCAGTCGTTCTTATAAACAAACTGCCGTGTACAATTAAGCTGTGACGCGAACCTGCCTACAGGGCCCTGCAATAAGATTATTCAATCAATAGTCACCCTGTGAGCCGTAAGGTTGGGATGTGAGTTGCGGGAACTGGGCTGTCGAGGAGGAGGTTGGGAAAAGTAGGTAGCCTATTCCTTGTTTACCCTTTGACCAGGCTCAGGGCGACAGGGGGGTAACGTTAAAAAAACAATTTCTTGTCATGCTGAACTTGTGATATTTGACCGTTATCTTCATGTCCCTCAGGGGGATATCGAAGCATGAGAATGGGTTGCCTGGTTTAAGATAAAAATCAGGCCTGAAACCCTTAGGGACGATGCAATTTTTGAAGGGTTTTCGCCACGGCCCGGCTTGCCCGGTCGCTGAAAAACCGTTGTTGATCATATCCCAAAAGAAGTTCCCCTGCGTTTTTAGCGTAGCGCTCGACCAGCGGAATCGCAACGTCATCCAGCATCCATTGACCATGCCTGATATCTTCCTTAATATGCAGATCCCAGTAGGCAAAAGCATCTTTGCTCAAACCAAGGCGTTCACCAGCTAAACTATAATTGATAAACGCGGCGGGGACAGAAACTTCAGTATAGAGCAAGCCTCCCGCGTAGCGTAAAAATTGCCGGTTGCTCTCACTGAGGAAAAAACTGTGATTGATATTGGCCAGGACCTCCCAGGGAACCCGGTCGAAGTAGGCTTCCGGCTTGGTATTCATGCCAAACTTTTCCATCATGGTGCAAAAATAAGATGAGTGCTTGCGGGAGTATCGCCCGCCGCCATACTCCTCCAAAAAAATCCGGGTGAGCATGGATTGAATTTCATTGGCCGCACCTCCCAATACTCGGGACAATTGACTCGCTTCAACCAATCCATCCAGAGAAGCGATGGCCAACAGTCGGCGGTACCCCGCATTTGTCATCTCATTGCGAAAATATAAACTCTCTTTGGAGGGTTCCGGGTCCAGGTCTCTTGCTATCCGTTCCCTCAATCCGCAGACAACATCCAGGGGTGACAGAGATTCTATATTGACATGACCCATCTCCCAGGTCTGCCAGGTGTCTTCGATTTGGTTGCGAATTTTTAGAAGGTATTGAGAGTTTTCGTTGGCATAACTGTCCAGATCGTCGTACCAGAAAAGTTTCAGGCGGTTGATCCGGTAAAGAATGCGGTGAATGCAAAGGAGGGATGGAGAGGAATAGGGCGCCCCTTCATCGAAAGCGTCGGAAAGGATTTCGCCCAAATCTTCCTCAAAAGATTCAACAAGGGCAGGTGTCTCGGCGGTTTTTAGGTCCAGGTCCTTAAGTTTTATGAGTTCATCAAATTCTTTTTCTATTGCTTCGTAATCAATTTTGCAAATGGTGTCTTCGTTTTTTGTATTCAAATACATTTGTGTCAGGATTTAATTAGAGGATGGTGGGTTTTCAAAATCAAAAATCCACTCTATAAAACTAGCATAAAATAGCAAGGGGTTACAGGGTAAACCTGCAACTTATTGTTTTATTGCAGGAGGTAATGATTTTGGAAGACATGATAATTGTCCTGGAGGAGAAAAAGGTTATGACCCTGAAAGAAGTCCGGGACGAACCTGAAGTGATCGAAGTGACCCTGGGGGAAGAAAGAGATCAATTGCGGTCCAACAGGATGAGAAGAATCACGATAAATTTAATTCATAAATAAAGGTGCATGTTAAGTGGCGCCATGTGTCGGGACCACCAGAACGGGAACAGGGGATTTATGCAATATCCCTTCACTGGTACTACCAAGAAAAAAACGCTCCAGATCCCATTTCCCCTGTGAACCCAGAATCACCATATCCGCGGACAGCTTGGCCGCCTCCTTTAAAATTGTTTCCGTGGTAGATCCCTGAACAAGAAGCGCGGTGCAATCCAACCCAGCCGATCGCAATTCCTGGCTGAACTGTTGCAGCAGGCGATGCTCATTCTGAAACTCTTTGGCGATGGCATCCCTCACTTCTCCGACATTTTGGAGGTAAGTAGCATCGTCGAAACCCACCGGCGCCACCACAAGCTCAGGATCTGGATTGACTACGTGCAAAAGCCATATTTTCGCGGAAAGAGCTTTTGCTAACTTTTTGGCCTGTCCAATAACTATTGGCGACGCTTCGGATAAATCTAGGGCGACTAAAATATTCATGGTTCCTCTAATTTCAGGGTAATTTCGTAAACAGTGGACCAAAAATCATTATAAATAAAAACGGACAGACAACCTAGCTTTCTCCTTCCCGAAAAGCTGACCGGGCCGAGAAAACCTAAGGTTGGGATAAATATTCCATAAAAAAAGTGATTCTATAGTGATTAAGAGGGCAGGGGGCTTAAGATAAGGGCTGACCTCGATATTTCCTTGCAGATTCGCTCAAAGAAACGATGTAATCCGGACTCCAAATTTGAAAGGATGGGGAGGATTGGGTTCCCAGGCTAATATTGTCCTTTTGTCTGGGGAATTGCCTACGAAAGCTTGAAGGCTCATCTCTTATTGCAATTGACGCGGACCGTGGGGAGGGCATAACCCTTGCCACGATTTTGTCACCCCCAGACGCCTGATTTCTCTCAATAGCGGCAACTAACATGACCGATCTCCTATCATCATCCAACCCTGCCAGATAAATATAGGTCGTCAGCCTCAAAACCGCAATGATCCTTATCGGCTACCCTAGCAGGTTGCTGAAAAAGAGAAAAATCCGTCAGCGAGTTAAGTTTTACAGGTTTTTGCTTTTAAGTGGCACAGCCTTTGCGCACAGGCTAGAAAGGCGGAATTAAATTCCGCACTTCCGCATTGACTTTAAGGATAGGTCGCCTGTGCTACTGGTTTTCTTAAATTAACAGTAAACTTGAAATTAACATTTTAAGGTCCCAAAAATAGTTTTTCAGCAACCTGCTAGAGGAAATCTCGCAAAAGTTGGACTATGGTGGGACGGATACGGCATAAAAGAAAAAGGGCTTGCGATATAAATCCCGCAAACCCTTATCTTATATGGTCGGGACGAGAGGATTTGAACCTCCGACCTCTTGACCCCCAGTCAAGTACGCTAACCAGGCTGCGCTACGTCCCGTCTTTGTGTCTGTTCCGATTCCCGAAGTGAGACCCTAAATTCATTCCTGTATGTTCCGATGGGTGCGGTCCTTGTTTCTCTCCGAGGGAATTTCCAGCGATGTTTTTATGGAAAATAGTGTATATGGCCTTGGAAGTCAACAGAATTGGACAGCAAAACTCATTGAATTTTAATTTTATTGGATGCACTTGATTTCTATGATAAAATTTTCTAAATCTCATGTTTTCCAAATGTTTCCGTGAAGGGGTGGTGGGGGGATTCATTGCAATCGGCCCAGTCCAATCCCTGTATTTCAAAAAATCCAGCATGGCGGGGCGCTTATGAACGTTGTTAAAGTTAGAGATCTGGTGGCTTTCAGCCCCGAAAAATTGAAAAAAGTCCCCCTTTTTGATACGGACAATTTCTTTTGTGATGTATATTGTTTAGAACCGGGTCAGTCCCAGAAGGTCCACTCTCATGAGGGGTCGGACAAGGTGTATTACATTCTGGAGGGCAAGGGAAAGGTGACCATCGGTACTGAAGAACGTGAAATGACAGCCGATGAAATCACCCTGGCCCCCAGCGGACTGGACCACGGTGTGGTCAACCATACGAACGAAAAATTGGTGATGCTGGTTTTTATGGCTCCCAAGCCTTGAGCAAACTGCGGCCTCTTTCGAGAGGTCGGTTTGTTTCGTTGAATAAAGGAATTTACTGATGATTTATCTGGTGTTTCCATCTTCCTGGCATCCCTCCCAGCCTTATTTGAGTCTTCCAAGTCTCAAGGCGTTTCTTGCCAAACACGACATTCATGATGTGGTGCAACGCGATCTCGCCATCGAACTGCTGGATGATTTATGCACCTGGGAGAAGACCAAGTCTTTATACGAACGCATCATTCGTGAGCTCAATGAGCTGAGAATGAATCCGCGCCGCAATAAATTTGAACAGGAAAAATACGCGAAGCTATTGGAAGCGGAAGAGATCATCCCTTCGTTGAAGGATCAGATCGACGCGGCGAAACAGTCTCTGCGCTGTGAGGACTTCTACGATCTGGAACGGTATATGGAAAGCCTCAAGATCATAGATGTCTGGCTGGACAATATCCTGGCTCCCTATTTTCCTTCGCAGTTGACGGTCATTGGCAGTCAACTGCGCTTCACCCCGTATTCCTCGGAAGAGATCGTTGATTCTTTCAATCACCCGCAAGAAAATTATTTTTACGATCTCTATGAAAAATGGTACCTGCCGTCCATTTTAGAGAAAGACATCGACATTCTGGGGATTTCCATCACCTCGGTGGAGCAGATCATTCCCGGACTGACGTTGGCGCACCTGGTCAAGAAGCATCGCAAGGACATTCATATCACCGTGGGTGGCAGTGTGTTCACCAAGCTGGTGGATCGATTGGAGAAAGGTTCGCCTCTTTTCAAATTTGTCGACAGTTTCATCGTGCACGAAGGGGAAACTCCGCTCCTGCGGCTGGTGCAGGAATTAAGAGGTGGCAAGGATTTATCAAAGGTGCCGAACCTGGTCTACGAAGTGGAGGGCAAGGTGCAGGTCAACCGGCCTTTTGCCAAGGAAGAATTGAACGCGCTTCCCACACCGGATTTTGACGGACTTCCTCTGGATCTGTATCTTTCACCGGAGCGCGTCCTGCCGATCATGGGGTCACGAGGTTGTTACTGGGAACGTTGCGCCTTTTGCTCGATTCCTTTTGACCACATGGATTTCCATGTGCGCTATGCGGAGAATGTGGTCAACGACGTGAAAAGCCTCAAGGAAAAATACAACTGCAATTATTTTTTCTTCACCGATGAAGCCTTGCCGATCAACTTCATGAAAACCTTTGCGGGAAAAATCGTCGATCAGGAGTTGAATATTCAGTGGACGGGCGAGCTCAAATTTGAAAAGAGTATGCTGAAGGAAAACCGGATGGAACTGCTCTATCGTTCGGGATGCCGGAAATTAATTTTTGGGCTGGAATCGTATAATCAGCGCGTTCTTGACTCCATGAAAAAAGGGGTTGAGCTGGAAGTCGTCGATAAGACGGTGGAAGAGTGCTTACGCATCGGTATCGCCATGCACTTTTATCTGATCTGCGGTTTCCCCACCGAGACCCGTGAAGAAGTCATGGATTCCATCAACTTCGTGCTCGACAACCAAAGGTTGCTCGATTCGCCGGGGTTCTCCTGCATCGCTTCGCAATTCGACCTGGAAAAAGGCACCCCACTGGAAAAAAATCCGGCGGAATGGCATATCACAAAAATCTACACGCCGCCGGATCAGGATTTGAGTCTGGGGTATTCCTATGAGGGAACGGTGGGAATGACAGCGGACCAGGCGACCGAATTGTATCAGGAAATCGTCGAGAAACTGGGGCGCGAGGTGATGACCTTCCCAGATAATTACTCGCTTTCGGATGGCCTGTTGTACCTGGGGCATCACCAAAGGCAGGATATCCGGGAACGTCTCAACGCTCTGGCCTCTGCCTGAAGGAAAGCGTTCGCTTTCCCCCAGCCCTCCCTTTCTTTAATGAGAATGGGAGCCATCCGGTCCATGCGCATGACCGTGGGTCAGTTCGTCCTGAGTGGCGGGCCGAACAGCGATGATTTCCACGGAAAAATGCAGCGTTTGTCCCGCCAGCGGATGATTGCCGTCAATAAACACTTCCTCACCTTTGACATCCATGACGGTAAAAGTTTGCTCGTGATCGCCGCCAATATTTGCACGAAACTGCATTCCCGGCTTGATGTCTGCATCAGGAGGGAACTGGTTGCGTTCCACCTTCATTTTTAGTTGAGCGCTAAAATCGCCATAACCGTCTTTGGCAGTTACCGTGACATCCTTTTTATCGCCAACGGCTAAACCCTCAAGTGCATTTTCCAACCCAGGAACAATTTGACCCGCTCCCTGCAGGAAAGTGAGAGGCTGGCTACTATCGGCGCTCCCCAGGTTCTCACCTTCTGGATTTTTCAAGTTGTAACTCATGCTGACGACGGTATCTTTTTTGATCATCGTTATCCTTCCTCAAATTGAAAGATTCATTCAATTTGAAATTGATAATTAATAGGCTGGTTTGAATTTTTTGAAGGTAAAATCGTAACATTAAAAATATTCCAGATATACCGAAAATTTAAAAAATTTCCTTCAATTTACTGTTTTATCACCCAATCTGAGGGAATTCCCTATTTCCAGCGGGCAGTAGGCGAGAGAGGCCCCATTCTCAAAGTTCCCATTCTCAGACCTGCTAATATCTCGAGAGAAGGGAGGAAATATAGCGAGGGGTGGCTCTTGATACCATTCCATGGAGCTTCGAGTGAATTGTCGGATGGTTCTGCGAGCTGGTCCAGAATATTCTGGAAGGGTTTTACGTGGTTGCAATAGGCCATCAGGTGGTGCCCGGATTCTTTTTTCACTTTCCAGGCATAAAGGTGGTGGATCAACCCCAGCTCATTTTCCGTGAGCGAAAGAATGTCTTTGGCTAAAAGTTCATTTTGGATTTCTTCTTCCGCTTGCGAGTTCAGACGCAGATTGAGCAAATAACTGCTTTCAGCGTACTCGGGATATTTATTGCTGATCAAAGCGTCGGCTGCCATTTCCTCATTTATAAGATGAGAGGCAGGGTTTTCAATCGGCGTTCCCAGGATCATGTCATGAACGTCGGCAATATTTTTTAGATGATGTTGGCTTTGATCCGCGAGTTCCTGCAGGATATCGGACTGCGAAGAGGAAAAGCTGAATAGAAGGGTCGGACCGGAATTCTCTTCGTCTTCATCAATATCCTCTTCAGAGTATTCCGGGTCTTCAAGATGACTAAAGCCTGGTGGCATGGCTCCTTGCCAGATGAAATTCCACAATTGCCAGCCAAACCCAATGGTATAGACCAAATCCGAACCCGATGCCGATTTTCGGAATTCATTGGCGAGCCCCGGAACATTGGCCGCAACGTGCCCGACACTCATGGCGGACATCGGAATATCCCGGACACGGAAAGAAACGATTAATGTGTTCTTTGGGAGGAGGGGAGAAACCCCGGTTTGGGCTCGAGACATGCGAAAAATATTTAAAAGAAGATAGCCGATAGTTAATTGAGGCCACAATATACCCTAAAATCTTGCCAGATCGCGAACAAATCATCAAAACTGGAATCTGTTGGGGACCCATAAGCCGGTATAGCTCCTTTTGTTTCCCCTTCGATCGAAAGAATTGAAAATAGCAGATTATTTTTCTGTCGAAGCCGATGCCTGTTCCTTGCAGATGGGGTGAATTTTACAGGAAGCTAAACGGATGGTTTTATACGCCTCAGTAAAAGCGATGCTAAAAATGCCATGCCGAACGAACAAACGAGCGTTGCGCCGGTTGGTAAATCGAGAAAAAATGAAAGAAGTAAACCCGCCAGACTGATGGCAATGCCCAGAATCGAACCGATAGTGAACTGTTTAGCCATAGATTGGGAAAAGAGCGCTCCACAGACTGCGGGAATAATGAGAAGTGTGAAAATCAAGAAAACACCTGCTGTTCTCACCGAGAAGATAATGACCCCCCCTAATGTGACGTAAAATAAAAAATCCCAGATTCCACCCTGCGATTTCCCGCCCATCGAATTTTTATAGGTTTCAGATTGTTCGATAAACTGGACTCTCTTCACCCAGTGCAATCCTCCGACCAACAGGGTCACACCGAAAATTTGCAACACCCCGCCCCAGGTGACCCAAAGGATGGAACCATTCAAAAGCGTTTTCAGGTGTTCCGCTCCATGCGGCATCTGGCTTGCCAAAAGTAAAGCTAAGGAGGCGCTCACGACATACACGATTCCGATGACGGCTTCCTGTGGAATACTTTCACTGAGGTTTTTTGTGCATGAAAAAAAAGCGGACCCGGCAATAACAAACAGAAAAGACAGTGCGAGAGAACCCGGAGAGTCCAGTTCGAGGTCGAGCACAAAGGCAAGCGTTGTCCCCAGGGCGGCCAGTTGCGCCAGAGACAAATCGATGAAAATTATTTCCCGTTTAAGAACGTGGCAACCAAAATATGTAAATACAACGGCCAGTAATAAACATGCGGCTACGGGTGGCCCCATGAATGTCAAAAAATCGTTCATATGGATTTACGGGATTTTATTTTTAGAGGTGGATTGATTTTTCTCAAAGGCTTTCCCCATTTTGTCGATCAGGATGTCGAATAAAGAGATGTAATCGTGTGCTTCCTTGATGCCTCCAACAGATACGGGCAAGACAAGTAGGGTGGCTTGCGTCTTGGAGGCTAGCAAATCGGAATATTCATTTTCATAAAAGTTTGCCTGCAAAATAAATTTTGTTCCGGTTTGATTCATTAGGGTCGCCAGTTCAGAAAGATGCCGCCCACTGGGAGGAATTCCTGGCCGGTTTTCTATAGTACCGATGGATTCGAGGGTGAAGAAATCCAGGAGGTAACACCAGGTTAAATGATAGGTTACGACCTTTAAATTTTTGAAATTTTCCATTTTCGCTTTCCATTCCTTAATTTTGATTTCAAGGCGTTTGCGGAAAAGATCAAGATTGTTCTTGTAAGCGTCGGCGTTGTCAGGGTCCAGCAGGGTCAACCGGTTCTCTATGGTTGCGGCTATCAACAAACCATTTTCAGGGTTCAAGGTGTAGTGCGGGTTTCCCAGGGGATGCACATCTCCCATTTGGCGGTCCAATTGTCCCACGGGTACCTGCAAGGGGGTGATGGCCTGGGAAACATCGAGATGGCCTAGTTTCCCCAGCATGACATTTTTGTTTCGTCCACCCTGAATCAATAACGGAAGCCAGCCCACTTCCAGCTCCAGACCCTGATAAATCAGTAAATCGGCACGGTTGACTCTCAGAATGAAGCTGGGTATGGCTTGAATGACGTGAGCGTCCTGATAACCCCTGGCGATGGTTTGCACCTTAACGAGATCGCCTCCCACTTCCCTGGCGATGGATGCGATATCCTCAGTCGTGGTAACGACATTGAGTTTGGCCAGTGCCATACCTGGAAGGATTAAGCAAAATATAAAAGAAACAAAAACAATTGTTATCAAATTTAATGGTCTCATTTTTTCACCTTGTTGAGTTTAGTTTAACTTGTGATGTCCTTAATAAGCGTGCGCTGGATGCGACCCGATAGTGAAATTGAGTTGCAAGAGTACCTGGTGCTCATTTTCAGCCACGGAAGAATCCAGGAAATTGTATTGCAGTCGAAGTGTGGAGAATTCGCTGGGAACAAAGGCAAGAAGACCGGTGTAGCGATTTTTCGTCTGTGCGATATCTCTGTCCTCGTCATCGCTCACAGCATCGCGGGGAACAGTTAAAAAGTCGTACCGTCCCTGAACCCACCAGCGGCGGTTAAAATGATATCTTAATGAAGTATACAGGCCTTTTTTGTCCACTTCGCGGGAGGAATTGATGAATTCAGATTGCCAAATCAGGGTTCGGTACAGTTCCCGGCCTGCCGGTCTCCATTTAAAGGTCATATTGGCTCCCGCCAATGTTGTGCTGTTGTAAGGACCGGAGGCGAGGCTGTTTTTCCCATATGCAAACGAACCGCCTAGCTCAGCGGTGAGTTCTTCTGTCAGCTGAATCAGGTTTTTCCAATGAGCGAGATAAAGAAAATCATCATTTAATGGACCGCTAAATAGGGAATTGTCTCCTTCGAGGACTTGCAGGGTGATTTCCGAAAACCATGTCGTTGGCAAAAGTAATGACGTACTGACTCCTACTTCATTGATACCTTCATCGCCTAGGATTTCTTTGTTGATCAAAGGGGCGTCGATGAATGGGAATCTATGCGTGTGTAATAGATTGTGTTTGCCAAAAGGTGTGAAAAATTTCCCAGCTTGGAAGGCCAGACTGTTGGTTACAATAAGTGAGGCAATGACCTCTTCGATTTCCACTTCATCGTCTTCGAAGGCTATCGTTAAGTTTCCCAGAATATAGGAATCGACGTTTGCCGTGAAATTTAACTCCACTTCCTGAACTTTCATTCCTGTTTTCACTTCTCGTGAAGAGTCACTCCTTCCTTGATCGGCATAAGTGCCAAGAAGTAAGCCATTAATACTGATGGCGGGGTTGAAAAAACGGGAAAATCCCGTTGCTGACGAGGAACCGGAAGGAAGCCCACGAAGGGCCGGGGAAGTGGAGGGTCTTGGAGGCTTTTTCGACTCCAGCTGCTTCACTCTCTTTTCGAGTTCTTCGATACGATTTGTAAAATATTTTTTCTCTTCGGCGTAGGCATTTGGGCAGACCAGTGCGCAAATCAACGCCAAAAAGAGTAGGCTCAAGGTTTTCATAAACACTCTCCATGCAGAAGACCACAGTAAAACGCTCCCGTTGAGCAGGAGGGGTTCAAGTGCCTTCAGTAAATTATTGTTGGATTTTAAGTAAGTGGATGTTTATGAAAACAGAGGGGGACCGCGATTGAGGATATTCTTCCGAAACTGCTGGCCGATGGATTCGGCTGGGGAAAAGGTCAGAAATTGTAGCAGAGGAGCCGCAATCAGGGCCGTGGCTGTGGTTTCGACCGATTGGTTGAATTGACTCCAGTGACAGGGGGCGCAATCGTCATGAGCGGCATTGAAATCCAATTCATGGGCGTGCAGAACGGGAGCCAGCCCGGTCATGAAGCCGAAGCTGAGTAAAACCAGCAAGACTCCCAGCTTGGGAAGAAAGGATTTTAACTTTGCTTTGAAAATGCCCATTTGATTATTTTATGGTTTTAAATATTTTAAAGCAACCAGAATATCCCAAACGGGACAATGAAGGATAAGATGATCAAAACCCCGTTCAGGATTTGAAATAAAAATAAACTATCGGTTATTGGAGCTAAGATAATTTCCACCCCCACCCGGCGCACCGCGTGTTCGATGTCGCTGGACGATAGTTGATCCGAGGGGTTTTTTAGTAACTCTTCTGCAACACTGTCCAGAAATAAAATTTTCAGTGCCTTGAGCAGGACCCAAAAAAACAGGCTGGAGACCCAGCCGATGATGCCTTTCAAACGAAGTTTCTGTTGAAAATCTTTGCCGATATTGTCGAATTGCCTCGATAGTTCCTCTTTCGGGGTGTTTTTGTTGAACTTTGGAATCCTGGCGATAACTTCCCTGGTAAATAGATCGAGAAGATCGTGCAGTCCCAGAACCGCTTCGATAAATTTTTTTTCAGCGATTAAGATCACGGCATGGAGCAATCCGTGTAGTACTCCAAATCCGCCGAACCAGAAAAAAAACACAATAAGAACCAGCGTTTTTACCCATCCATCCCAATCAAGGTCTGCCACCATGGTTGACTTGAAGATAAACAAAGCCAGCAAGCCCAGCATAATTCCCATCAGGCTGAATAGAAAAAGTTTTTTAAACGTGCCCAGAAACAGGTCAGCAAAAAAACTTTGCCAGAATTTTAAAATGGTCGGTTTATCCATGTTTGAGGAGATTTTTATGGGTGCTGAGGTTCATCAGACAGGGAATGAGAATGAGGGTGAATACGGTGCTCAAGAATAATCCTGATAATATCACGACGCCGATGCCCCGGTAGATTTCACTGCCCGCTCCTGGGAGGGCCACCAGCGGCATCAGGCCGAAAATACTGGTCAACGTGCTCATGAAAATCGGGCGGATTCGCGTGTTGACGCTTTCAAGAATCGCTTGCTGGGGTTGCATGTTTTCTTCGCGCATATTCCTTAAACTCTGGTGGATGAGCAAAATGGCGTTATTAACCACCACTCCGATGAGAATGATGAATCCCAGCATGGTCAAGACATCCAGGGGCTGAAGTACGAAGAGGTTCAGCAACCACAGTCCAAACACGCCTCCGACTGCCGCCAGAGGAACGCTCAGCATGATAATCAATGGATAACCCCAGTGTTGAAATAGTATGGTGAGCAAAAGATAGGTGATGATAATCGCAAGGATAAAATTTCCCGATATCGCTTTCCGGGTACTTTCCAGTTTATCCGCATTGCCGGTCAGGAGGATGGAATAGGCGCCGCTCAAAGTACCGTCGTCGATGAGAGGCTGAATGATTTCCTGGCGGACAATTCTGATGCCTTCCTCCAAGGGCATTTTCGCAGGCGGCACCACTTCGAGCGTGATCGATCGTTCCCGCTCAAAATGCTGGATCTGTTCGGAACTGACCGTTTCCGGGAGCAAGGCCACACTGGTCAATGGCACCGTTTTCCCCATTCGGGTGTAGACCACCATTTTGCCGATATCCTGGGTCTTTTGAACGTCTTGCACACGGCTTTTCAGAATCAGGTCGATTCCATCCCTTGGAACATAGGGCACCTGAAGTTTCTCCGGGTCGAGATAGACTTCATCGGCAAACACCCCATCCACCAGCGCCGATACAGAATAGCCGAGTTCGGAAACATTCACGTCCATTTCCGCGACCTCCCGCCATTTCGGGATGATCTGGATCTGCGGTTGACCCAGCTCCATTCCGGGGACCGGGCGGAGTTGTGCATCCGGCATCAATTTTTTGAGTTTGAAAAACGCGTTTTGAGTGATTAACGTCAATTTAGCCAGATCGGGACCCTGAATATTGATCTCGATTCCCCTGGAACCGCGGAATGCCCCGGTGAGCAAGGAAAGCTGGCGGGTGACGGCGATCATTCCAGGCACTTTTTCCAATTCGCCCTTGAGGACAGGGATGAGATCTCGTGATCTATTGGGGTCCTTGGCTTTGACGACGGTAAATAACCGGCCCCCACTGCCGATAAACAAAAAATTTCGCACAGCCGGTCCTTTTAATTTTTTTTCTTCCTCGCTTCCAGCCTTCGCTTCCCAATAAAGACGGTATATTTTCTCCAATTCATTGCCCAGCCTGTGAACCTCCTCGATATTATAGCCTTGCGGGGGAATCATCATGCCGATGATGACATTCTGGTCTCCTTCAGGCAGATATTCCGCTTTTGGCACCATGATCCAGGCGGCGGTAACGGGCAGGACGGTCAATGAAACCACGACGGCCCACTGCGCTTTTCGTGAACGAAAAAGAACTTTCAGCCAGGAAAGAAGAACTTCCCTGAATTTAGCCGCCAAAGCATATAAGCCAAAAAGATTTTTAAACATTTTTCTAAATGATGAAATCGAATCCTCGCGGTGTTCAGATTCATATTGCAGAAGTTTATTGCTTAAAGGAGGGATGACCAGAATACTCACGATCATGGAAAGAGTCACCGCGGCGCTGATGGCCACGGCAATGTCCCGGAACAATTGACCCGCTTCCTCTTCAATAAAAAGGATGGGAATGAACACCACCAGCGTCGTGAGAGTGGTCGCTAAAATGGCGCCCCAGACTTCGCTGGCTCCCTCAACTGCCGCCTGCCGGGTGGGTTTTCCCATTTGCTTGTGGCGATAAATATTTTCCAGAACAATGATCGACGCATCGACCACCATCCCCACCGCAAACGCCATCCCCGCAAGCATGATGACGTTGATGGTTCTGCCCATCACGGTGATCACTAAAAAAGCCCCGATCACGCTGATCGGAATGGCAATGGCGATGACCAACGTGCTGTACAGGCTCCTTAAAAAAAGCAGGAGAATGAGGGTGGCGAAGATGCCCCCCACCACAAGGTTGATCTGCACCATGTCGATGGAGCGGGTGATGTATTCGGTTGTGTCCGCGGTCTGGACCAGATGCATACCTAACGGATGCAAAAGATTTTCGTTCAGGTCGGCTTGAACTTTTTTCAGTTCCTTCATGACCGTGAGAATATTCGACCCCAGCTCCCTCCTGGCATTAATGGCGATCCCCGCCAACCCGTTATGACGGACGTAGTCTCGCAGTTCGTCATAATCCACAGTCACCTCGGCGACATCCTTGGTATAAATGGCGCGTCCGTTGACTTGGGCTAAGATGGTATTTTTTATATCCTCGATGGATCGGAACTCTCCCTGGGTGCGGATGATATATCGGCGTTTGCCCTCATCAAAATCTCCACCGCTGACATTGTGGTTTTGTCGGCGCAAGGCCTCTCTCAGTGCAAAAACGCTTAAGCCCCGTTCGGCAAGTGCATCGGGATTAAAAGTGACATGCACTTCCAGACGACTGCCGCCGCGAACTTCACTATCGGAGACGCCGGGCACGCGTTCAAAGCGCGATTGAATTTTGTCTTCCGCAAAATCGCGATACTGATAAACGTTGACTTTGTCCTCCATACCGGGCAGGGGTTGCAGAACGAACCAGGCAATGGGACGGTCGGAAACGTTGACGGTCTTGATCACCGGTTGGTCCACATCTTCGGGGTAGGAGGAGACCTGTTGCAGAGCATTGGATGTGCGTACGAGGATTTCCTGCAAATCCGCTCCGGTTTGAAAGGATAGGTACACTTGCCCTCGTCCAGTCTGGGACAGGCTTTTCATTTCGACCAGACCGACAAGGGATTTCAGGTGTTTTTCCTGTTCATCGATAATATCCCGCTCGACTTCTTCCGGGCTGGCCCCCGGCCATTCGGTGGTGATGGTCAGTTCGGGCTGGCTGACGTCCGGAACCAGCTGGACTGGAATGCGGAACAGGGAGAGGGTGCCAAACAGGATGATCAGGGTGACTCCCACGGCCACGGTGACTCCGTATTTCAATGAACCTTCAATCCATTTCATGGAGATTTTTTCTCAGCAGGACTTTGGGTTATTGTGACTTGATTTCCTGGTCGAAGCCGCTCGTTTCCATGCACCACCACCCAATCGTTTTCTTTGATGCCATCATTTTCCGGTTCAATGGAAACCAAGCTGTCGGACAGATCGCCGGGCTTCACCGTAACTTTTTCGGCCTGAAAGGTTTGATCTTCTTTTTTATCCACGCGCCAGACCACGGTGGCAAAGGGAGAACGCACCAAAGCATCCTTGGGAACATAAAGTTGGGTTTTTCCCTGGGTTTGTTGATAAAATTTGACCCGGACCAGCATGCCCACGGCAATTTCAGATTTAGGATTGTCGATTTTTATTCGCACTGGAAAGGTGCGGGACTGAGGGTCGCCGGATTGAATCTTTTCTATGACTTCCCCGTTAAAAATTTTATTGGATTCGTTCGGGTCCTCGGTCTCGATGATGACCTGGGCCGACATCCCCAATTGGATCTTGTTGAACTGGGATTGCGGTAAATGGACTTCCGCCTTGACCGGGTCGACGGCGATCAGAGTGAACAGGGGGTCTCCTTTTTCCAGCCACTGGCCGATTTCCGTTTCCTTTTTGACCAGAAAACCGTTGAATGGGGCGAAGGCGGTTCCCCGCTGAATTTGATCCTTTATGATATTGACTTTGGCTTCCGCCGCGGAGAGGCTGGATTCCTGTTGTTGGATCTGTTCAATCCGGGGGCCGGCAACGTGTTCATCGAGCTGGGCTTTTTTCTCGTTAAACTGCGCCCTGGCCTCTTCCAATTGGCCCACCGCCTTGTCATATTCATTGACGCTCAATACGCCGTCATCCTTCAATTTTTTTATGCGCTTAAATTCCTGATTCGTCAGGTCAACACGGGCCTGGGCTTTTCCCAGACCCGCCCTGGCTCCATCCAGAACTTCTACCCGCGTTCCGGTTCGCAATTCTTTCAGCCGGTTGGCAACCTGTTGTTTTTCCGCTTGCGCAAAATCCAGCTCCAATTCCAGAGGCCGCGTGTGCAGTTGAACGATGGATTTGCCTTTCTGGATATATTCGCCTTCCTGGTAGAAAAACTTCTCCACCCGTCCGTCGATTTCCGCAGCCATGCGGGTGGTTGCCCAGGCGAGGATGGTTCCGGGCAGTTCAATCTTGATGTTGGCGGCCTGCTTTTTTACCTGGGTCACGACCACAGGCACCGGTTTGTCGGGTTTTCCGGATTTATCCTCAGCGTTGGTTTTGGTGCAGGCTGTGAACGCAAATAGACTTAGGAAAATAAAACACCATCGGTATTTTTTGAGGTATTTATAAGGCATCTGTTCGCTGACCGGATATTTAAATAACTAATGGAATTACAGTCAATTATACGCTGTCTGGAAGGGAAATAGAAACGATTTGAGAAAAACTTTTTAGGGTCGCCAAGGGCTTAGGTGAGGGAAATTTCAGGATTGAATCTTGACGGTGAGGATCAAGTCCCCGCGTTCACCGTTTTTGATGTTGCCCTTTGCGGGGATACGCAACTTTCCATCCGGGGGGAAATTGGAGGGGATGCGAACGACCAGTTGTTCGGTTTCCTTGCCCGCTTTATAAGAGATTTTTTTTCGCGTGCCGTTCAGTGCTTCTACAGCCGGGAGGGTGATGGACAGGTTGATGTTCATCGAGTCTTTGCCAGGGGCGGCAAGGGTGCTAACGCCCTTTTTCAGGATTCCCTTCACCGAGTCCAGAATGTCGTGAGATGGCTCGCCTTTTCCCGTCGGCGAGGTTTTTTTTTGCGCCTGTCGCATCTGATTGTAGGCCATGAGCGAGGAACCGACCATTTGCGCGATTCGGATACCGTGGCCGATTTTCCCCAGTGGGCCGGGGATCATTCCCAGGATGCGGGTCAGGCCGCCGAGAGCGCCGCCAAAAAGCATGGACTGAAAAAAAGGGTTGCCCGAGCGAACTCCCGATTTGGCAAACTCCCGATTCAATTCTTCGAAAATATCCCTGGAAAACCCCTGCCGGAACATGTTTTCAAAAATGTCCTGCTGTGAATAGCTGAATGGATTCGGGCCAGGACCGCTTCCGGAAAGGGTGGCTGCTCGAAAGAGATTGTATTCCCGCCTTTTAACGGGATCGATCAAAACTCCGTAAGCTTCGGTAATTTCCTTGAACCTGTCTTCGCTTTTAGGGTCGTCGGGATGATGATCGGGATGATTTTCCAGGGCGAGCTTCCGGTAAGACTTTTTGATTTCCGCATCGGTCGCCTTTTCCGGAACGCTCAGGATCGTGTAGTAATCTTTAAATTCTTTGGTGCGAGGGTTCATGCTTCTTATCGTATCTCAAAATCAGCGGCTACATACCAAATTTTTGCGGATATTTGGATTCGACCAATTCAGGACCTTCCAGCTGGACCCGCTTGTTTTTAATAGAGAGGAGATAGGTGGTGTCTTTATGAAGAAACTGCTCCAGGTTTTCAAAGTGTACCAAGATAGGGGAGGGAGGGCTTTCCTTTACAGAGTCCTGGGGGGCAATTATAAAATCGGTTGCGGCCAGAACATCCCGGTAACGGCGCTTCATTTTCATTTGAAACGCCTGATACCCCTGGGGCACCTCGGTTCCCATATAGGGAGTTAGATTCAACACTTTATAATTTGTTGGAATATATACCGTTGCAAAATAATCAGGCCCCAGGGAATGGTGCACAATGGTTTCAATGTGGAGGATGCTCGCTTCTTCACTGACGGGTGTCCTTTGGGCTTTGATAATATAGGTGCGTTCGTGGAAATTCAGATTTTCCAGAAAAACGATCCCATAAAGGATATTGAATTTGAACTGCAGGAAAATTCCCAGGCAAATCCAGCCAAAAATTTTAAAAAACCCCTTCACTGTGACAGTTCGCCTCCCAAAAAATAAATGATCCCCGCCCCAAGGGGCGGGGTATTTAAAGGTAGTTTTTTTATAACCTCCCCTAACC
>JAQCGX010000038.1 GCA_027619975.1 Nitrospinota bacterium | reverse complement strand
GAATTATTTATTAAGTGAGGTGGCTGTGGGGAAAGAATATAGTGGGCCTGAAAAAGCGGCTCTTGTGAAGTTCGGAATTTATTGGATAAATAAATCGAAATCCGAATATTAATGTTTAACTTTTTGTTTTATTTGGTATCTGCAATTTTCTCGGGGCACACTACCCCGTTTCGAAGCCAAGACAAAAAGGTGTCTGTGGTATAATTGAATATAGATATATTTTCAGGACACTTGTTGACAATAACGTGACAATTAATTGCCTGATATTTTGTTAAAATGGTAGTAGCAGTAAAAAGTTTTCACGGGTGGCCCTCCTCACGGTCGGACCACAGCAAGCAGATTGAAGCAAATGGATATGACGGTGATTTTTTCTACCGAAGAAGATTCAAAAAAGCAAAGAAAGATGACTTCACATAAAATGGATAGTTTATGGCCGCCTGGATAGAATGGTGAAAGAACATCACGCAAGACCCCTACCCCAGCCAGCCTTAACCAATCCATAACATACATTTTAATATTACCAGTTCACCCAGAAGACGGGTTTCGTTTGCCTTTGGCTTTTGCCCTGTCTTTTGATCGGGTAATTTTGCTCGTGTGTTTTAGCATCCGTCTATCGTGCGGGACTATATTAATTTTAAGAATTAATTTAAAAATCATGGGATAGGCTTTCATGGCAATGAGAGCCGAAAGCCGGGGCCACCTTCAACCCGGTTTCCTATGTTTACTAATTGAAGGGCGTATATGAAGGATCGCAAAGAATGAATACAGAATTAGATTACGAATACGATCCGGGGCCACGCGTGATCTGCCCCAGCAATGCCTATAAAATTTTTGGAGAATATCTCCGAACTCTTATCAAGAGACATACCATTGATCTGTCAAATGACAGACAGCATTTTGTCTTCTCCGCGCTCCTTGAAGCAATGGATGATGGCCACATTTCCTACCATGAAGGTTTCAAACGTTTAGACAGAGAACAAACCTTTGACGAGTCCGTATTGGCTCGATACGTGGATATGTCAACCATCCACAAATGGTTGAAGGACACTCCCCTGGCGCAACAGTTGATAAGCGATGAGATTTGGTACCTCAATGAAAAGCCCCTCACCCCAGTCGCTGACAGCGTTCCAATGGAGGAGCAAAAGCCGGAGCCAAAGAAGAAAAGATCAGGCGAGCGCGGCCCAAAGCGTAAACTGGACCTCATATTCAGAACTCAAATCGAAGTGGCATTTAAGGAACTGTGGAAGGTTCAAGAGCGATTGCCGAAAGCAGAGAGAATCCTAGCAAAAGACATCCCTTACCAGGAGGAAGTCTACAAAGCCTGTAAGGTGAAGTGGTCCAATTGGGGAGGTGACTATTTTGGCATTCATGGTGCCAAGATAATTGAAGTCAAAGTCAAAAATGACATGCGCGACAGCCAGAAGAAATACAATGATGTTATTGGGGTAAACCCAGAAGAAATTAGAAAGATTTGGCGCACGGTTCGTGGCGTGGGCGTGAAGCCTATGGTGTCAAATTCACCCCTGGAACCATTCAACATAAATCTTGCAACAAAAAAATAAGGCCAAATTATTCATTCTAGTTTATACCTTTCCAACCATACTAAAATTTCCTTTCCAATTTCGTACACTTACCTTTCTTAACTCCCTTTTTATATCTTTTCCGGCTGAAATTTGAGGTTTTCGGTAAGGTTGAATCCAACGTATCTCTCCAGAATAACGATCAAGCTCAACATATTGCTTAAAACCCAACGACATATCGAGTAATTTTTGTGTCATTTTTTGGGTTTCATCAGACGAAACTCCTTCCTTTACGAGCTTATCAGGGAGAACGTTTCGTATATAATCAATGGAAGATTTTATTTGTTGAAGTTCGGCTAATCCCTTTTGATCAAGGTCTTGTTGGACAGATTCCAAAGCTGCAAGCATTTTTTTTATCGTGTAGCTTGCTTTTATGAACTTACCTGAGTATTCCTCGATCTCCATTGGAAGATAAATTGACAAACCCTTATCGTCTTCTACCCAGATAAGTTTTCCGATGGAGGGATTAAACTCTAAAATGTCAGTTTCCATAAACTTTCGTTGTTTGGTTTTGCACTTTAAAAATATTGATGACTTCCCGTCAAACTTGGGTTTTTCGTCTGTTAACAAATCTGCAGAGGCCTTTTTGTCTCCATTTTTTTCGGCCAAAAATTTTTCATCCACCTTTTGGGCCGCTTCGGCCATTCCACTCATTATTTTGTCTAACGCTAATTGGGCTTCGGGGACACCCTGCTCGGCAGCAAGTCGATACCATTTAATGGCCTCTGTTAAATTCTTTTGTACACCCAATCCTGAGCTATACATGATACCAAGCATGGCTTGGGCCTGGGAAATTCCCTGATTGGCGGCCAGCAGGAGCCACTTCACTGATTCCTTATCATCCTGCGGAACTCCTTGTCCTTCGCTATACATAATACCGAGTATGGTTTGCGCATCGGCATCCCCTTGTTTCGCGGCCTTGCGGGACCATTTCTCCGCTTCCTTAAAATCCTGTAGTAAGCCCTGGCCTCCGGCGAAATACATTATGCCGAGACGGGCTTGCGCTTCGGCAAATCCATTTTTTGCAGACATCCTGAACCAATGGACAGCCTTCTTGTAATCTTGTGGTAGTCGTTGGCCATCGTAATACAGTAGACCGATAGCGTGTTGTGCTTCTGCATGCCCCTTATTGGCAGCTTTGCGGTACCACTTCTCCGATTTCTTAAAATTTTGCGGTACGCCATGACCTACACCATACATAAGACCGAGAGTGAATTGCGCCTGGGCATGCCCCTCTTCCGCCAATGATTCGAACTTCTCAATTGCCGTTTTATAATCACCCCTGCGACCAGCATCCACTCCGTCTTGATAGTCATCCGCATATACAGGAAACGATAGGAATAACAAAAGGAAGACTGGAATTAAGCGTTTCATTCTTTCTCCAGCAAGTAAGGGGCACAAGGACTTAAACGGCGTATTTAAATTGTTCTATTATGGGTGATATTAATCATCATTTTGGTGCTGTTCGCTGGAAATAACATTCCTAAACTCATCCTTACGTCCCGCAAGTTGATCATTTATTTCCCAAAGCTCATGCAGTATTAGGAGGGCATTGTTATGAATAAGGAATCCGATCCACACCATAGGGACAACCAGCCTAATCCATAAATCAATTTGAAAATACCAAAGTCCTATCTCGATGAGTACAACTAGCCAAAATGTGCTTCTAAAAACTGTCTGACGTTGGTTAACCAACTGTTCTTGTAATTTATCGGATTCAACAGCCTTTTTGCTACGCTCAAACCGGGATTTCCTTTTTGACATTTTAAATCCTTAGGATAATTTCCTTGATTAATAAAATCGCCTTTGGGGACCAGAATTTTGTTTGGAATTTGCCTGGATTATAATATTTACTTCAATCTATTCCTCAGTGTAATTTTTGCATAGGAGCGATGACCCTCCTCAACAAATACAAAATCTGACAAGTATGGAATTGAATAAATTCTTAATCTGTAATTTCAAGGCCACGACCATTATATTTGGTTTTCATCCCGTTCATAGCCTAATAAAAATTGTTTTGATTTTTCATACCCACCCGTAGCAGACTTATTCAAATAGGCAAGTCCCTGATCCAAATCTTTTTGGGTCCCTATTCCTTGAAGATATAATATCCCCGTCATATGCTGGCCAATCAGGGTCGCCTCTTCACCTTCGGATCCTCCATCTGCAACTGCTTTGTAAAATGAAAAGCCCTGCATTGAATTTTCCTCTACTCCCCAGCCTCTAATATAAGCCTGTCCCAGATTGAGCATTGCTTCCCAGTATTCAGGATCGATTTCCAGAGTCTTGTTGAAATATTCCACCGCCTCCTTATGGCTTCCCTTTTCTTTCAAAAAAACGCCATAGTTATAGGCCCCCCAAGAATAGTCATTATCTGCCGCTTGTTTTGTAACCTCCTCAGCCAGCTCTATTTCTCCCTGCTCATAATATATTGCAAACAGAAGTTCTTGAGCATCTTCTAGTGGATTATTCTCTAAAAGTTCTCTGGCGTATGGAACATTTCTCTTTACCCCTAATTCGTAATAATGCATTTCAGCAACGTAAAACTGATCTCGCGGAATGCCATCGCCCACAACACGTTGGTAATGAGCAAGAATTCTAGGATCATAGGGTTCCAATTTATCTTCCAAACCATATTTGTATGTTATTCTAAGCATTATTTGTGCGGGCGCACGAAGCAGATAGGCTTCCTGAATAAGCACATCTAGAGCCTCATCCTCGCTTCCTTCCCCAAAAAGAAGAATGGTTCCTGTCGTTTCCTGCATTGCATCGGGTTTCTTGGTTTCCGGATACTTTTTATGAAATTCATTCGCTATCTCCTGAAACGCCAAAATAATTTCCATTACTTCATTAGAATCAGAAGAAGTTGCTACTTTTTTCCGAATTTTGCTTAATTCCAATTCAGCTTTGTAACTACCATTTTGGCGGGCATGAAAAAGCCACTTGACCGCTTTTCCAAAATCTTCTTCTGTGCCGATACCCTCCAAGTATGCTTTGCCGAGGCGATACTGGGAAAATGAGTCGCCCTCTTGGGCAGAAGCCCTGTACACGTCAAAAGTTTTTCGAGAAGAGAGACTTTGGTTTGAGACATAGTTAAAAAGGGGAACTGCTCCCTCTGCGAGAAAAAATATTCCCAAAAATGCACAGAGTAAATATTGAACCATTAGAATTCCATTAAATTTTTTCATGGGTTTCCCCTTCTAATCTGCATATATTTTAATTTCCGAAGGCATCATTACGTTTCGTAATGTCAAACCTCCTTTAAATTTTGCATCGATGGAACCAACCAAGTTTATCAAATGATCAATTACATTTTTTCTTCCCTGCATCAGCCGGGAAATATCTTTTGCTCCCGGTTCTTTGGTTTCTTTCAATATATTTAAAAACCAGGAATCAGAGATGTTCTTTACTTGATCCAGAGAGGCATTTTTCAGATTCAACATGAACCAGATTTGAATGTCTAGTTGGTTGCTTGCATTGATTTTATGTTCCTCATTTGCATTTAACGACTTACTCTCAACCTTCTCAGGCTCTTGAATAAAATTTGCAGGATGTTCTCCAACAGCCACTGGCTGGAAAGTCTTTTCTTCGGCAACAAGAGGTTCTTTGGTGCCATTACCTTGAATAGCTAAATCTGGTGGAGGAAAAGATAGTTCAACATCCTCCTTGACAGCCACCTGGATTGTCTCTTTTGATTTCTCCTTTTCAAGGAAACCGGTTTTAAAGTTTACATTCTCAAACTTGATTCCAGGTGGAATGGTGAAATTAGATTTATCCCTTCCCTTCATCAGTTGTTTCATAAAGAGAGCCCATATCGGAGCGGCTGCATGAGACCCGGTAATTCCCTTACCTTGAGGACCAATCATTGATTTATTGTTGTCAAATCCAACCCAGACAGATGTCGTAAACTCTTTAACAAATCCAGTAAACCATCCATCTTTAAAATCATTGGTAGTTCCGGTTTTTCCAGCCGCTGGATGGTCAAATCCAATTTTTCGAATTACCTGCCCCGATCCGTTTTCAATCACTCCCTGCATCATATCCATTAGAGGGTAGATTTCATTTGGTGAGAAACGATGAACTTTATGTATTAAGTTTTCAAATAGAATCTTTCCATCGTAACTCTCAATTTTTTCAATGAAGTATGGCTTATTATAAACACCTGAATTGGCTATTACGCTGTAAGCAGAAGCCAGTTCCAGGGGTGAAACACCAGAGGTTCCCAAGGCAAGAGAATAATTTTTTTCTAAAGGACTTGTGACTCCAAACCTTCTGGCCGTGGTTATCACTTTGTTGGGGGTTAATTGGTACATCAACTTTATAGAAACGATATTGAGCGACTTTGCCAATGCGGTTTTTAAAACAACCGGCCCAAAATACTTTTCGTTGTAGTTTTTGGGAATCCAGGGAGGACTGCCAGGGATATTTAATTGAATGGGTTCGTCCACCACTACAGTCGCCGGACTATATCCAAGGTTTGTCATGGCACTCATGTAAACAAAAGGCTTGAAAGAGGAGCCGGGCATGCGATTATTTGAAATAGCCCGATTATACTGGCTCTGGGAGTGATCCCGCCCTCCAAGCATGACCCGAACCGCGCCTGTTTTATTTTCAATGCAGACCAATGCCGCTTCCAGAGATTCCTCATTTCCTGCTTTTGCCATCCTTCTTTCTAAAAACTTTAAATTGCGGTCAGCTGCTTTTTGAGCGTTTTGTTGAGCAACAGTATTCAAGGTGGTAATAATTTTCAGACCTCCAGAGTAAACAAACTCTTTCCCATATTGCTTTTCAATTTGCGCCAATACAAAATCAATGAAATAAAAGTTTGGGCTTGAAGATTTCTTCTTATCCTGTATAGAAACTTTAGATTTCAAAGCCTCTTTTTTTTGATTTTCTGTAATATCTCCTCCTTCTTTCATGCGATTTAAAACAATTTTGGAGCGCCTGAAAGCCCGTTTAAAATTTCTGAATGGATTGAAGATATTGGGAGAGTTTGGAATGCCTGCCAGCATGGCGGCTTCCAGTAAAGTGAGATCTTGTGCACGCTTGGCAAAATACAACCTGCTGGCTTCTTCAACACCGTATACCCCGTTGCCGAAGTAAACCTGGTTGCAATAAGCCTCCAAAATTTCACTTTTTGAAAAGGTAACTTCCATCTGCAATGCGATCAATAGTTCTTTGAATTTCCGCACCCAGTTTTTCTCAAAAGAAAAGAATAGATTTTTAGCGAGCTGTTGCGTTAACGTGCTCCCTCCCTGAACCATTCTCCCTCCCTTAAAATTAGCCAGAACAGCTCGAATGAGGGAAATGTGATCCAGCCCCCTATGCTCATAAAATCTTGCATCTTCCACGGCAATGATGGCTTTCTGGAAATGCGGGGATATCATGTCCAAGTCAACGATTAAACGCTCACCGAGGACTTTTAGCAGAACTCCATCTGAAGAATAGATTTCTGTTGGAGGCTTTAAGTAAATGGTTTTTAAGTTGTCGGGAAGTTGTGGAAGGTCTTTGTGGACTTTGAAATACATCCCCACAACCAGACAAACAATTACAATGAAAAGGGCAACTGAAACATAAAAACCTTTCTCAATAATAAACCTGGCGGCTTTCATATGTTTAACCCGTCCAATAACTCAACTTTAGAGTGCAAATAATAAAATTCCTCTTACCCTTGCTAATACAAATAAAACCTCTTGCTCTGGTTGTCATATCCAGCCCCATTTCTGGTCATGATTTTTTTGTTATCAATGTTCTGCTCCATTTCTTGAATTAATTTGTCAGAACGTTCTTTGATGGCCTCTTGAGTTATTCTTGAAAATAGGGGGTAATTATTTAGCCTTTCTTTAAATTTATTGAGATCCAGTTTAGCCAGTGAATAAAATTGATCTTCAGAACGATCCTCCCAATGATCCACTATCTCCATTTCCATTAAGAGGGTTGCTGTCACTTTCTGAATTCCAGAGGGAATATTCTCATTGCCTGTGTCCTGACTATTTATTTTATTTACGCCTACGCTTGAGAAACTATTCGCCAGGGATTTTTGAAAAGATCTAAACATTCCAGCTACAATATTTCTGGCTCTGTCATCTGGTGAAGCAAATAGTTCGCTTCCATCTCTTTCTCCACTACTGTTGCCCACTCCAAAGAAAGCTCCATTTGCAATGTATTCACCTGCCCCTCTTCTATTGGCTAAGACCCAAGGGGGCGGCTTAGCTGGCTCCTCGGTGAGCTTCTCTGGCGCACTAATGGGGCTAGGTTCAACGATCGGAGGCAAGAGGGTCTTTAAGGATTTGGCACAGCCTGAAAAAATCAAAAAAATAAATGATAATCCAATTATCCATTTCATGAGGTTTATCCGTTCGAATATAAATTTATAAATAGAACTGGCGGGGCGAATTTATAATCATCCAGCAGGAGGTTACTGAATGAAAATAAAGGGAGGGTACTTGGATTAATAATATAAGCCCTGAGGGAAGTATTCTGGGCTACCCGCCCCGCCAGATCATTGGAAGGAAAACTTGTATAAATCTCCTGATTATTTTCTTTGTTCATTGGTTCAGAGATCATTTGGTATTTTCAAGCAAATAAAATAAGTTCCATTTTTTACCATCAGGAGTAGACCAGGTGCCCTTAATCTCACCCCCAGGAATGAATCGACCTGAAAATATTCCTGTTTTCTGGTCTCCATTAAATTCGTTGATGATAAACACATCATCTCCGTCAACTTTCCCTTTAATTTCTGCTTTTTGCTTGTAGGTATTTAATACAAACCCAGACAACTTATCACCTTCCCGGTGTATGCTCATTTCAAATGGGTGTTTGCCATTCATTGTCCCCGTGTATACTTTTTGGGTCATGATCATTTGTTTTTCTTCCCCTGAACATTGATTCAGGAAAACCAGAACCAAGATTAGAAAAATGGCAATTGGAATAGATGCTTTCATTTAAGAACCCCAATTTAAGAAACCCTGAATTATCTCCAGCCAACTGCGTATTGCTTTCAATGCTCACCGAATGGACCAACCTTATTTTGGAAATTTAAAAAGCCAATCACCTAAAACAGGATCAGGGTTTTGTGTTTCTGCAACTTGATGGTTGTTCTGGGTTGCTGGATAAAGAGAAGGCACAGATGGTTTCTCAGACATTTCTTCTTCTATGTTCTCTTTGCCGTCTTCCTTTTCCAATTCACTCTTATTTTCAATGTCAGCGGTCACTGTCAAAATCTTTATTTTCTCTGCAGGCTCCCCTTTAGGAAGTTCCATATCCGTGTCTTCATTTGGTGGTTGAATTGCCTTGGTATTATTCTGATGCACAAGGTTATAGTCATCAGTATTGGTTATCTCTGATTCAGGTTCCTGAATATTTTCCAAAATTTGTCCTTCACCGAAGACTGCTTTTTGCACTATGAATTCTTTTGGAGTTTCAGCAGTATCAATTGCTTGATTGGTCTCTGCAAAAGGTGTGAATTTCGAACTATCGATACCTTTTGAAAAACTATTGGTTTCAACTTTTAAAGGAATCGCTTGTGTAGTTTTCGATTGGGAAGAAAAAATGATCTCAACTTCCTTTTTGTCTGTTCCAAAGTTGATCGCAGGTTGAAGGGTGAATGTATTCTGCCGGTTTTCTTGTCTTTCTTTTAAATTGGTCGAAGCCTGGCTCAGGGAGTGAGTTGAATGTTCTTCATTCTTTGATGAATAATTAGCAAGACTGAGGTTGTGAAGAGTCGTTGCATTGTCAGGTTCCAGATTTAACGCATCTTGATATTTGGAGATTGCCAATTCCTTTTCACCTTGTTTCTCTAAAAGTATTCCAAGGTTGTTGTGAGGGTTAACGGATTTTGGATTAATTTTTATGGATTCTTCAAATTCCTTTTTGGCTTCTTCATAATTCTCAAGTTTCAGATAAACCAAACCCAAGTTGTTGTGAGCCTTGGCATATTCTTGGTTTGTTTGGATCACTTTTTGAAATTGATCAATTTGATTTTGATATCTCTTGGCATCCGTATAAACATTTCCAGAAAAAAACGGCCCCATTGGGTAGTAGGGGGTTACCTTTAAAGCCCTTTCAAACTCATTGATTGCTTCCTGGTTCTTCTCCAATTTCATATACAAAATTCCAAGATCGTTGCGAGCCTTCACATTTGCTGAATCAGACCGCAAAGTTTCTTTTAATCTGAAAACTTCATCGAGAGGATCACCATAGGAATCGTTGGATGGGGTTGCTGTTCCAACAATTGGGGTTAACCAAAAAATACCGGCAAAAATGACGAAGAGAAGAATCTTGTAATTCCTTTTCATAGCCTGACCTCATATTTCTGTTAAAGATTGTTAAAATATATTTGCTTCGTCTATATAGTTCGAGATCTCGGATAAGCTATGTCAGAAATGGATGTAATAAGTGCTAAAAGCTCTGTGAATTGGGTAGTAAATGATGACTGGAGTTTTGTAGGGGGCTAGAGGTGTTTGCTATTTTCTCATTAATTATCGAACAAACCAGGTGGGTCTCTGCTGGCCTACCTGACTTCTATCGCGATGGAGTCTCCTGAATGGCCAGGGCCAACCGCCGTGATGGTGTGCCTGCCCCTTGAAAGTGGCCATTTGGTTTTGTAAGGAGGACCAACTTTGTCATGTTCTCTGCCGTCCACGTACCATGTGATTTCAGTTAAGGGAGTGGTGCTGGACGCATCCATTCGAATTTCGTATGCTTCTTCGTTTGAATTCAGTATGTATATTTCGCCGTTTACTGGTCTCGTGATTTGTATTGCTAAATTTGACGGTTCGAATCTTCTTTGGGTATCCCTGTTGATTTTATTTCCCTTTTGAAATGCTTTGTCCAGGTCCTTCGAAAAACCGGCAAGGCGGTAATTACCCTCAACACCTTTTTTGTATTTACTGTGGAGCCATGTTGCGAACTGTGGAGGAAGATCATGTGTTTCCCCTGATCCGTTGTGATAGTTGCAGATTTCTCCAGGCCCCATTCCGTTAATAAATAATTCACGTTTCACATGCGGGCAGAATTTATTTGGCCTCATACCTGAATGTGAACAAACCTCTGTCGAAATCACTCTGTCAGGCCTGGGGAAAGATGATGAGAAACCATTCGGGTATAGTTCATTCAATATATCAACCAGGATAGGACCGGCTGCCTGTGCCCCACTCAAGCCACCTGTTGGCTGCCCGTTGAAATTGCCAACCCAAATTGCCACGGTATATTTAGGTGTGTAGCCGACTATCCAGCCGTCTCGGAAATTGGTACTCGTACCTGTTTTTAAAGCTACCTTGAATGGAAGCTTTTGATTGAAAAAGTCACCGAAAGTAAGTGTTCTTGCCGAGGAATCAGAAAGCATGTCCGTGATGATGTAGCTGGCCTCTTCTGAAAAGACCCTTTTACCTTTTTGACTCTTATCATTAATAAAGTATTTTGCAGGTAGAAATAATCCCCCTCTTGCCAAACTGGCATAAGCAGATGCAAGTTGGACCAAGGTGACCTCCGGGTTTCCTATTACCATTCCAAGGCCATAATGTTCGGGACCTCGTTTAGGAAAGTTTATAAGGTCCAGGGATCGCAGGGTTTCATAAAATGAAGAATAGCCAATCGTATTGAGCAGGCTGACCGCAGTTTGATTCAGGGAATTACCAAGAGCATTTCTCATGGAGACCGGTCCGTATGACTTGCGGTTGAAATTTACCGGACTATAAATGCCACGCGGCGAGGCGTATGTTCTTTCTATATCTTCGAGTATTGTTGCGGTATTCAATCCTAAATCCAGGGCTTGTGCGAAAAGAAATGGTTTGAGGGTAGAGCCGGGAGACCTCAAAGCGTTTGTCCCATTATTAAATCCCTCATTTAGATTTGAATATTCTATAGAACCTACAAGACTTAGTATTTCCGAATTTGCGTTATCGAGAATGACAACTGAAGCCTGGCGGGCGGTTTTTCTTTTCAACCTGAATTGATGTGAATTCAGAACCTGCTCAACACGTTTTTGTAGTTTCAAGTCTATCGTGGTTTTCAGGTTTCCCTGTTGTTTTAAAGGCAATACAAGGTTTATGAAGTGGGGAGCATCAAAGGGAAATGACTTCGGTTTTATGAAGGGCATGGTTTGTAAACCACTCTCTAATTCCCAGGAACTTATATGTCTGTATTTGTGCATTTGTTTTAATACCCAATTTTTTCTTTCAGTAAGGTACGAGACATTCCTGCCATATGGATTCAAGTTCCCCGGTGCCTTGGGAAGAGACGCGAGCAATGCGGCCTCGGAGCTGGTCAGCCGGGAAAGGGCCTTCCCGAAATAAACCATTGAACCAGCGCTGATCCCGACCAGGTTGTTACCCAACGGAACCCTGTTAAGGTAGAGTTCAAGGATTTGTTGCTTGTCGAGTAGCCATTCAATTCTCAGACTTCTTATTAACTCAACCATCTTGTCGTAATAGGTTCTTTTCCTCGGGTAGGTCAGCCGGGAAAGTTGCTGGGTGAGTGTTGAAGCACCGGACACAATGTGTCCTTCGGCAAGGTTGCTTCTAACAGCACGCATAATTGCCATGAAGTCAATTCCCGGATGACTGTAGAAACGATGGTCTTCAGCGGAAATGAAGGCTTTCTGAACGATGTCAGGGATGCTGTGCATAGGCATCCAGGTATGACGCTCGCCATTTTCATCAGGAACCCAACGAAGAATATTTCCTGTTCTATCTTCAAATACCGTATTCGGTTCAGGGTAGAAATCAACAATGGAAACAGTGCTGGCTGATTCAAGATGAACCATTGCGGCAAAGGCCATCAATAGAAGTAAAACTTTTAAAGGCCATCGGTAGGAAAAGGACATAAGTTTCACCTCCCTGAAATTTCTATTTTATCTTTTGGTGTGAAGCCTGCCACCTGAGGGGAGTACATGAGCTGGACTTTGGTTGATGGAAGGATAAAGTCCCCCTCCATGATTGCCCGAGCGTAATAGGTATACTGATAGGTCCCGTTCCAATACATCCTGTCCTTAAAGATGAAAACGCGGTCATCCTTGAATTCGACAAAGTTAGGAACAAGTTTATACGTGCCGTCGCTGTTCCAGTAGTCGCCCTCATTGTCATCAGTATCTTCATTGTCCATGCGCTCTTCGGTCTTGATGGCGCTGTTTATGGCAACGAGACCTGAGGGAAGCGGGTCATC
This sequence comes from Nitrospinota bacterium, assembly GCA_027619975.1. Taxonomy (NCBI): domain Bacteria; kingdom Pseudomonadati; phylum Nitrospinota; species Nitrospinota bacterium. The sequence continues at coordinate 12,963 of JAQCGX010000038.1, read as the reverse complement.
AATTACCACATAGGTGTAAGGTTTTTCGTAAGATAGACCTTTAACATCTATGTCGATCTTTACTTTTACGATGTCTCCTACATGGATACTTCCTGAGCCACTTTGGTTTTCTATGGTTTTATGGATGTAAAATCCATTGGAGTGCCCCGAACTGGCATACCCCAGCCTTGGATATTTTAAAGTTGCTTTGTAGTAAATGGATTCGTCAGTGCCTGATTTGAATTTCAAGATTGGGTTTTTCAGATTTGAGGAAATATCCAGGTCCACGATCTTGAATTTTTGCCCTGTGAGGACTTCATCTGAAGAATAATCACCCCATGAGACGTTAATACTTACAGGAATGCTGGAGGTCTTCTGGTTTTTATAATATTCGCCGAGTGCGTAAAGGGCCCACCCGGTATCACTTGTCGAAGTCCAGAACCCGTCTGATTCCATTCCACGGATTAAGGCCTTTGCCATGCTATGTGCCAGTGGATGATCAGAGTCTATGGAGTTCGCAGCCAGGAGAGCCACGGCTTCATGCCTGTGCCTGGCGTTAAACTCGCCGTAATCAGGAGGAGTAATAATGTCGAGCGTTTTGGATTGGAGGAATTTTATAATATTATTACCAAACTTTTGCTGCATAGAAGAACCTGAGTTGTTCCTTGCTAAAAGCATGAACATTTCAGCTTCAGTACTTTTCCCCTTTGCCATTCTCAGTATGTTCATGTTTGATGGGTTGAAGGCATTGTTCAAGGACAGAATGTAACTTCCGAATGCCACAAACGTGTCGTCAAGGCCTTCATTATTGTTGAGCAGGTCTTTAAGGTAGCGGACCGACTTCTGCATTCGTTCTTCCGGGACATCCACCCCATTCTTCCTAGCGATGCTCAATGCCGCCATCGCATACAAGGTGCCCATCTTGTGGGGATCTTTATTCCCAGGCCAGTACCCGAAGCCACCCGATTCGGTCTGCATCTCGAACAGCCTGTTCACGCCAGCCTTTATATATTTGTCTGCAGCTTCTGAGGTGATTTCAGGGATATGCCCTTCATCGATGAGCCCCCTTAGAGCAACCAGGGGCAGGAGCCTGGAACTGGTCTGTTCTACACATCCATACGGATACTGAAGGAGATAAGCAATTCCCTCAGACATTCTTAAAAATGGTGTTTTGGAAAATGTAAGCTTGAAACGAGAATTTTCAATGAATTCTTCATCCTTAAATCCCTTCTCCATTAATCGCTCAAGCGGAAGCGCCAGCTTCAAATCCCTTTTGAATGAACCAATGAGCACATCGGTGCCAATGGTATGACCCGAGTGGACGGGCACCTCCAGTTGAACAGCATCTGTTTTACCTTGAAGATTTCCAGAAAAAAGCACCGAGGCCGTGCCAGTTGATAGAGCTTCTCCCTCTATCTTGATCTGGGTGGAATCCATGGCATCTAGAAAATAGTTTTTGCCTTGCTGGACAAGGTGCAGGTTGTCTGTCGCGTCTGACGTGAAGTCCAGCGGGGAACCGGCTTTGGAATTGTTGATGGCTTTTACGAGAAAGTTAAACCTGTCGCCTTTTGAAAAAAATCTGGGAAGTCCTGGTTCAATGTAGAAATCTTTAGAGGCAATCAATGGAAGCTCTGTATTACCAAAGCCATTCTCCTTATCACAAGCCACTATGTAAACGCGATAAGAAGTAATGGAATCAGGCAACTCATATTCTATGGTTGCGTTTCCATCGGAGTCTGTGACGACTGACGAGTTGAAGTAGGCCACAGGGTTGAAGTCTGACCTTATGGTCGTGTCAGAAGCAGAGGAATTTTCAAGTCCTCCTCCCCCAGTGAGCTGTTTGTTCCAGATCATCTTTAACGGTGTCTGCTTCGAAAGCCGGGAACGAAGATCAGCCGTACCGACACTGAGAGGAATTTCAATCCTGGATAACGGGGAAAGGTCGGGGCTTTTGTAGTGAGTCAGGGCAAGGATTTTTTCATCGATGATACCAATAGCCAGTTCGGTTATTTTTCCTGCCCCATTTTTATCTTTAACAGATATTTGTAAAGTTCCTTTGGTTGAGGGTTTCTGGGAAATAGATTCAGCTCCATTATTAACTACGACTTTCAGGTCATTAGTTTCTTTCAGGACTTGAAGATTGATTGCACCAAACTGAAAATTGGGTGCTCCTTCATCGATGGAGGATGGGTAAAATGGGAAGTCTGTTCGAGGTATCGTCCCTAAAATGGAAACATAAATATTGGGAGCGAGATTGTCTGTTAAAGGGATTTCAAGCCTGGGCTGCTGTTCTTCTGTTTGCAGAAGTTTATAATCCAGAACGCCTTCCCTTTCCAGGGTGATCAGGTAAACGGGTGACTTATGAACGGGAAGGAATTTAATTTCTGCATTGGTTCCTGGTGTATAGGTGTTTTTATTTGATACAAGTGAGATTTTCTCATAGGGATTTAACTTTTTCCTCTGTTCGTAAGAATCGTAACCATCCTCCACCGTTAAAATGTTTCCTGATGTGAAGGTTTTGCCTTGTGATGAAAAAGAAGTTGTCACCAGGTAATCGCCGCTGTATGAATTTGAAAAAATGAACGGGTTTTCGGAGTCGTTGATTTCGTGTTCTACAGAATACACATTTTTCCACAACCTCTGCCAGTTCCAGTAAACCTCCCCCCTGTCATTTCGTTTACGAATATAATTCCAGCCTTTTCTTAGGACATTAACTGTAACCTTTTGATTTTGTATTTTAGTTCCTTCATTGTTGATAACGACAAACCTCATTGGCAAATCCATACCGGCCTTCACGGTTTGCGAGTGTTTGCTCATGCCCACGAGAAAATTCGGTTTTCCTTGGTAAGCCATTTTACTGGTGGCAACCCTGCCATCAAAGTCAATGACGCTGGCCACGACAATGAGACTTCTCCTTCCTGTTGTTACCATTGAACCGATTGGGAAGCTGAACTCGGCATTTCCATCTTCATCGAGAATAGATTCACTACTTTCAATGAGTTCCTCTTCCGCCTCGCTGTTTTCAAACCTGAAATTATCGTACCCATTGACTTCGAACCTGGTCTTTCCATGAAATATCTTCCATCTAACCTGGGCATTCTTTAACGGCCCTCCAACGTAGTATTGGCCTGCTATTTTTATCTTTAAATACTTTGTATCGATTTTTAAGTTTACAAACTCTTTGTCCTTTTGTGTTTCGGTTTCAAACGTAATCAAGGTTTTATGCTTTGGTGCACGGAACTCTTGCAGCTCAAAGGTCTGGGTGGATAAGTATTCACTCTCAGGCCCCATGAATATTGTGTAGGTTCCCAACGGGAATTCAGTCTTTAGCTTTAAATCTCCTGACAAGGTTCCAAAGTCAGTAGGTTTATATGTTGATTGAAAAACGGTCTCGCCTCTAGGATTTTGAATCATGATGGGCGTTTCATTTTTGTAGGGATTGATTTTGCCATCAGAGTATTTTCTTAATGTTCCTTTAAAGAAGACTGTATCCCCCGGCCTGTAAATTCCTCTCTCCGTAAAAATACTGGCCGATATCAATTTCTGCAGTTGATCAACAGGTCTTTTCCCTTGGGCATCCTCTGGGTAAAACTCGTCCCCATGTTTAATCTCTATAAAGGAAATATCATCTTGCGACATGGAAACTAAAGATTTTATCTGGTCTAAGCCCAAAAACCTTTCCAACATTTTGTATTCGCCGTGCTTCTCGAATTTCATTGACTTGAAGGTTCCGGGTTTGAAAATGATGACTCCGTCTGAATTGGTTGTACCAAGATAAAAAGTATGCAACTGGTCATCCAAGGCATAAACCTTTTGACTGCCTATGGGAGTTCCTTTTTGAATGGAGGTCAGCCAGATCAGCAGGCTATTACTTGAACGCTTGTAGGTAATTCCAATGTCGGTAATCCTTACCAGTCTGTATGGTGATTCGGCTTTGAGTTCTGGGTTATCACTCTCAACCTTTATAAGTTCGACCGAGCCCTTGTCCTTATCACGCCTGTATGTGAGGGGAATGGAAAACGGCTTTTGTTTGAAGTTTTTCTGGAAATTGAAGATTTGTGTGTCTTTTACCAGCTGTCCCTGCAATTCCCTGAAATCCTCAGGAAAGTTTTCTGCATTCGCGCTCGTTTCCTGGTAAGAGTTCAAATCGTCTAGAGTTTTTTCCCAGTCAATATTCCGGCCAAGAACATGAGGGAGGAGAAGGGGAGGTATTTTCATCGAATGGACTTTGAATCTATCGATATTTGTCAGGTTCAAGTGGAGCAACTGTTTGCTGTTTCTTTCTATGACATCATTATCATTGAAAAATCCTATTGAAGATTCAGGCTCTATGACAAAATTGGTCTTCGTTGGTTTGTATAATTTTCCGTCCAGCTCAAATCCGGGTTGAAATACAAATGAATATCGTTGTCCCTTTATGAAATCCCCGCTTAGAATAATATGGTCACGGTTTGCGTAGCTGATGTTCCAATCAAATTCCAGTCGAGGCGAAATTCTTGGCCGCTCTTTTTTCGACCAGGTAAATAAGGCCGGAAAGGATATAGAATGGTCGAGCTTGAGAGTGACTTCATTATTTGCTGGACCAGGCTGTATGTCAGTGACAGTAAAGTGTTCACTTGGATATTTTTCAATGACGTTTGGTGAAGCCTCGAGCAGCGACAAACCAACTGCCAGCTGCATTGAAACGAAAGCCGTGACGAAGAATTTCCCTATATAAGTTTTCATAATTTTACAAGGTCTCCGTTGATCCTCAGTGGGTTGGATGAAGGTTTACTATTTTTCCTTTGGGTGCCCAGGAGTTCCGGTAATGCATCGGCATGCTCTAGCGCTGACAGGGCCGCCTGGTTTGGAGTGGGCGGCAGACCCTTGTGTTTGACAATGAATACCTGCATGACCATGGCGGCGATGGCTTCTCTCCGGTTTAAGTAACTGCTCATGGGCTTTCCTTTCAGATTGATAAGAGTTGTTTAATTTAAAAAACTGCTCACACAATTCTGGAGCGGTATAAGACATGGTCTGCTCTATGGGGGATGAGCGAAAAGTTTAAGTTGCTGAATATCGTAGAAAGTTTCCGCATCTCAAAAATAGATTTGACCTTCCTGTTTATTCCGACCACCTTGAATGTGGTATTCGTGGTTTCACTAATCCGGAAACATTCAACGAGAAGCGCTGTACCCGAGGTATCGATGTCATTAACTCTGGACAGGTCAACGACCACGTTCTGTTCCTTGAGCCGGGACATTATTTCCTTGCGGAGCCGGTGGGTGACGTGTTTGTGGAAATTGCCAATCAATTGCAGGGCAATGGTCTTCCTGTTCAATGGTGTTACTTTGAAGGTTGAATGTTCACAATTAAGCACCGTGATCCTCCTTGTTTGAGAATAGGGAAGGCAATTAAAAAACCTTGCCTTGTTTCTATAGTTCGAGATCTCGATGAAACTGTTTTTAAAAATTGATTTGTGGAAATCGGAAAGGTAAGGCAGGATTAATTGAGTGGAATGTGAAAAGGGTGCAGGGTTTAACCTTGTTAGAGAAATGGTTTTCTTCGAACAGTTTGTCTTCAAAAACAAAACAGCCCCCGGACAAGACTGCCCGAGGACTGCTTTTAAGGTAAAAACTGAATGGACCTGATTAGTACAGGATGATTTCCCTCACTTTCTCATCGGCCCATCCGAATTTGTTCTTCCCAACATTCAAAGCGGCTATCAGGTATTCGGGAGGGTCATTATGTACCCACGAATCGACCGAAAAATCGTCATTGAGCGTCCTGATTTCCTTCACAAGTTTATTTTCATCAAAGGACAGAAAACGTTTTTCAATCTCATTAAGAGAAACTGCTTCACCCTTTGACGAAAGAGCAGGTGTGGCTGTTTGTGACGAAGGCGGCTCCACGAAAAACTTGAAACACTTCTCTCCGTCACTTCCTGTGACAGCATTCTTATACAGCTTGTAGCCTTCGGGAAAGGTCCAGTTGAATTCCCTGTTAAAGAATGTCAGTAGTTTCTTGTTGAGTTCATCGAACAGTTTCCACCCTGCGTCGTATTCCTTGCTCTTCTGCCTGTATTTTTTGCTCCCATCAGGATAGAAATACGCAATTCCGAAATTGAAAGTGTGCGGCGCAGAGGAAAGAATTTCCATCAGTATTTTCCAGGTTTTAGTTTCCTGGCTCCTAAAGCCCATTTGTCGGCAACTGTATTCAACCGCCAGCTTTCCCGGTAGTTTAATTAGGATGGTCGAGTCATTCTCAAATGCCACCTTTAACTGTGAAACCTTTTTTTCCAGTATGAGCAGTGCTTCTGGTGTCAACCGTGACTCAGCAGCTGGAAGCAAGTTTGCGAAGGTCACGTTTTGCAAATCTTCAATTGAAATAATACTTTTAAGGAGTTCTATAACCTCCTGACCTTTGGATATCAGGTTCAACAGGTCATTTCTATTAATACCTGGATTGAATATGGTCTTCATCTCGTAATCCCCAATAAGGGTTCAATGGAATAGAGCGGAATTATCCATGCTCTATATCTTTGACTGCCTGGGTGAATTACAGAGTTTTAGGAGGAGGACTTAATATGTCGGTAATGTGGGAACAAAAATATTCGGACGCAGATGATATCTCGTCTCCGCTTTCGAGTAGTGCATTGGTAAGCATACTCCCGGAGTTGAGATATGTAGGGTTGGTTGGAGGTTCAAAGCTTGATTGGCCTCTTGCTTGTGCCATGTCACTCGTATAACCGAGTTCTGCAGAAAACCACTTGAGGAAACTTGCGAAGCTCTTGAATACCAGAGGCTGCTTTGAAGTTTCGGGCTGTTGCTTTGATATGCGTTCAGGAACTTCATAGGATACGGTCGGGTTCTCAGGAGAGAACAAGTCGTCCTTATCCGGATAAATAACATGGGCCACCGCTTCACGGGAGGTGAAATCGAAAGGGATGACGTTATTAACAGGTTCTTCCTTGTTTGCTACAAGAATTGAACCGTCGAGCTGGATTTTAATGATCAGCTTGGTGCCAGGAAAAATCAAATCGGGATTTTTAATGCCGTTGATCTCTGCCAGCTTTGTAAAATTCACATCAAACTGTCTGGCGATCTGCCAGAGGCTTTCATTTTTTTCAACGGTGTGAATGATTTGTCTTGGCTGGGTGTAACTATGTTCTTGGAAGACACCGGGGAAACCACTGGTTTTTGAATAGGCATAAGCAGCTTCAGTGACGAATAGTGTCATCATCAGAAAAACCAAAAAAGCTGTTATGGAATTTGCCTTCATTAAACCAAACCCTTGTATTAGGAAAAAATAGCTTTATAAGCGTACAATTAGTTAAACAATAGTGTCAATTAAATATGGCTAATCTTACATTAAATTTTATTAATGAAATCTTCAGGAATAAAGAAATACTCCGATTGAAATGAAGGTATATCGACTTGCAGAACAGGAGAATAACTCTCTTAAGAACTAAAAACGGTGAGAGGAGAGTTGTTCCTCTGGTCGGCAAAGCTTATGAGCATATAAGGGGATTGCTGGGATAATGCTGTGACGGAAAGTTTCTTCCACACCTAAAAGTGGAGTTGACTCAAGGAAAGGTTTACGATACCCGGCAGGAAGCAAAAACGGACATTTTTAATTACATTGAAATATTTTATAACCGGCAACGTCGCCATTCCTATCTCGGCTACCTCAGCCCGGTAGACTTCGAGAAAAAGAATGCGGCTTAATTAACTGTCCACTAATAACGGGAAGATCATGTCGTGTCCCTTTAGTTCCATAATGTTCCTGCAAGTGATACTGTAGTTGATAGTTCGTCAAACTTGTCTGACAGTTCTTTCTTTGCATTAAAGTTTCCAAAGGTATATATCGAATACTCTGAGTTGAAACCAATCTGAGGTCATCAATTCCTTCAACTCTCCAGAATCAAGAATACCTTCAAAAGGTTTAGATTTGACCAACCAAGCACAACTCTTTTTAATATCTGGTTTATGCTTTTCATAAAGATCATTCCACGATTTCAAATACTGATCGTAATCACCATCCTTTATTTTGTATCCCTCAGATTTCAGTGCAATTTTTACCTTACTGTCATAAATCACAATTGGGGATTGAAATAGCATCCAAAGCAATTTCGATGACAACGAAATATTCAGAGTACCGTAATCCTCTCTTATATTTTCTGATAGTTTGTTTACGATCTTTGAGGTATCGGATCGGTCAATTTCCTTATACTTTTTCTTGTATCTTTCCAGAATAGTTAGGAGAGGATTTAATCTCCCCTCGGTTTTTTCCGTTTCAAGTCGTTTGAGGTTCCTGACGACTCCAAATTTGGAGCAGAATCTATTTAATGTTTTTAACCTCACCTCTTTATCCTCGTGTCTTAAACCAAGAACAAAAGGTTTCTCACTTACAAACCACTTCTCTATAAAATGAGAAGCAGATTCATCCATTAATGATTTCATTTAAGACTTTACTTTTTATTGTGGTGTATCATCAATTAAAGTCCTTCCTGATACGCCCCTAGATTTATAGACACCTTGTAAGCCGGAGATGTCCTCATCATTAGATGTGACCGCCCCTGCAAGTTAGAAATTTGCGCATCATTGGTGCTAGCCCTGATATTGCATGAGAAAGAGGGGCAAACTCCTTTCAAGCCTTTAGAATAAGGCTGAGCGAGAACTCTAAGAAAGGAATTTACCGTGACAGATTGTACACCCCTCCAATTCGAATTTCCAGGCTTCAATCGCCGCAAAATCGAAGCCTCCTTTTCCGGCGGACATGTGACCAGTGACGCCGGAGGTTGCCTGCTGTTACCGCAAGTGGACCGTCACATGGGTTTGCTTAGGCAAGGCTCACACAGAGGTGGTCGGAGTCCCAACAAATTTCCTTCGTTTTCCCCGGCAGGATGAATCGGTCAAATAACCAAACTCCTTGGGCACGATCTAATCTATGGAATTATTGGAATCGGAACCTTTATGAGTTATGCTGGGCTCCGTCCGAATAAGGGGCCCTATGCCACAGCAGTTTGGCAATTAGGGCAGCATCTTGGATGCTCGGCGATTTAATTAAGAGAATCGAAGAGCTTGAGTTTAGGCGATTCAACTTAACCACCCACCACTCCGGGGGCCTTCGGGCTCCTGTGGCGGGTAGGATGTGATAGCGAAAATATAGCGAAAATTATTTGACACCATCATATGGGCAGGTTAATTTGTCCTATGACACTAGCCATCCCAATTCCCTCAGATGTTGCCAGTCACCTTCCGTTGCCATTGGCCTTGTACCGCGTTGAGGCGGGGTTTCCATCACCCGCTGACGACTACATGGAAGGGTCACTTGACCTTAATGAGCATGTCATCAAGCATCCTGCGGCGACTTACTTTGTCAGGGCATCCGGCGACTCAATGACCGGGGCCGGTATTTTTAATGGCGACCTTTTGATCGTGGACAGGAGCTTAGAACCCGTTCATGGCAAGGTTGCTATTGTTGAAGTAGACGGCCAACTCACGGTAAAACGTCTCTGCAAATTGAATGGGCGACTCTTGCTACAATCCGAAAATGAGAGCTATCCGCCAATTGAATTACAGGAAGGGAATGAGGTTGTGGTTTGGGGTGTCGTCACCCATGTGCTCCATAATTTACTGTGAAAATCTTCGCCCTGGTCGATTGCAACAATTTCTATGCGTCCTGCGAGCGCGTGTTTGATCCCCGCCTAAAGAAACGCCCCATTGTCGTATTATCCAATAATGATGGTTGTATTGTCGCCCGGTCCAATGAGGTCAAGGCCCTGGGCATTCCCATGGGTGTACCTTTTTTTGAGCAAAAAGCAGTTCTCAAGAAACATAACGTCGCTGTATTTTCCTCCAATTATCAGCTTTACGGCGATATGTCCCAGAGGGTGATGGAAAGCCTCCGCCTATTTTCTCCTGACATGGAGGTCTATTCGATCGATGAAGCATTTTTACGGTTGGATTATTTAGAACCGCGTGACCTGATTGAATACTGCAAAACCATTCGATCTAAAATTCTACAGTGGACCGGGATTCCCGTATCCATTGGCATTGGTCCGTCCAAAGTGCTGGCGAAGGTCGCCAATCACGTTGCGAAAAAAAAGACGGATGATGGAGTGTTCGATATTCGAAGTCAGCCGGCACAAGATGAAATTCTAAAAACTCTCGATGTCCAAAAGCTATGGGGAGTTGGCAGTAGGTGGGCTGATCGCCTGGGCCGAATGGGTATTCACAAAGCTTCGGAACTCAGAGACGCGAGTCCCACTATGATCCGCAAGCAACTTTCGGTTGTCGGGGAACGTATATTGCGTGAACTGAGGGGACAATCCTGCATCGACCTGGAAGACATTCAGCCCAAAAAAAATATCATGTCATCCAAGTCGTTTGGCAAACTGCTAACCGAAAAGGAACCCATAGAAGAAGCGCTATCCAACTACGCGGCGCGGGCCTGTGAAAAGCTCAGAAAGCAAAACAGTAGAGCGCAAGCGGTGTATGTGTTCGTTCAGACCAATGGATTCCGGGAAACCGACAAGCAATACAGCAATGCCATGACCTGCACTTTAACGATTCCTACGAGCGACACCCGCCTCATCATTGGCGCCGCAAAGCTTTGCTTGAACCGAATCTATAAACCTGGATATCGCTATAAAAAAGTAGGTATTATGCTACTGGATCTCATCCCTGCATCGTTGGAACAGACGAATTTGTTTGCCAGCTCCGACCATCACCCAGGCGACCATTTGATGGGCATTGTGGATCGAATCAATAAGGGCCACGGACCCGACACTTTATTTTTCGGGGCGCAGGGTGTGAACAGAGAGTGGAAAATGCGGTGCGGGTTGCGCTCGCCGCGATACACAACACAGTGGGATGAACTCTTAAAGGTGAGTTGAAAGCCATGCCCGACAAACAGCCCCCTCTGGATACATCAATTCGTCAAATTCGTACACCTCTCCACTTCCCAAAATCACTTCAGAAGTGAAGGTCGGCCACCAGCAATTATCATAGAGGGACTTATCCCCAATGGTTGTCCTGGCCGGAGACGACATGGCAAAACTCATTAAATCCTCTGATTTCAGTTCATCCCAACCATGGTCGGTTGGTGGAAAATTAAAGTCCCCGCAGGTAATAATATCCCGCTCCTGTCCCTGGGCTTTAATGGCTCTATATACATCATCCATGGCTTCGATTTCAGGGCGACGATCGGCTTGATTAGCGCCAAACTTTATATGAACCGCACATAAGGTCCAATCAAACGAACTGGCCTGAAAGGAGCCACAATAAGGCTCTCGGACGAATTGGTCGTTAGTGTCGGAGTAGAAAGAGCCTGCCTTGGTCTGGGAAATGCGATCCTTCCGCCATAAGAAGGCGTACCTCTCCCCTTTGTCTCCCACGGGACCGCTGACATCAATTTCATAATCAACTTGAAAATCATCCTTGAGGATCTTCTGAATGCGCTTGATGGCTTTATCGTCCGTTCGGACTTCCTGAATGGCTATAAAGTCATAACGGAATAAGACAAGGCTGATAATACCAAGTTCGGCATCGGAACGGCTTGCATCGGAAATATTCCGAATATTCCAACTTGCCAACTTGATTTCTTCGGCGGATAAATTTGGACTCGGTAAGGCAAAAAGGAAAGGCAGGATAAGAAAAGCGAGTTTCTTCATGGGCCACCTCCGAGGTATGGGAATGCCTGATATTATTTCAGGATATGGATAAAGTCAATTTATGGCAACGAACAGCCAACAATTCACCGTCCTTATTAAATGCAGATTCAAGTAAGTGCTCGAGTGGGTAAACACCTTATTTGTAATTAGGTTGGGATATTTAAAAAGTAGGTATGATTGGTTGGGCTATTTAAAGAATTGCAGTGGAAATGGGTGAGTCACGGTTCCCGGTGATATCCAGTTGAGCAAGTTTGCGCCAAAGATGTAGAGAACAATGACAATCAGTATTCCAAGGACGGTCGCCAGAGGTGTGAAGTACCAAGGAGGGTCACTTTTAGGCATAGGAAAGACTCACGGTTTATGGTGAACGTTCATACATTTTCAATCGGGAACGTGAAGGCTGTGCAATTATAGTTCAACCTTGTGGTATGGAGTGCAATTGATTGCACTGACTATTGTCTCGCCCCCATTTCAATCATTACCTCGATTTACGGGGGCCATTTTCCCTCAATCACAAGAGAACCATTTTCGATAAAAATTAAAAAGGTACTTTCTGTTAAACTTTGCCCATGAAAGTCTGTATTCATCGTGGGACACAAGAAATTGGAGGAACATGCATTGAGCTTGAGGCTGGGGGAAAGCGAATTGTCCTAGATTTGGGACTTCTTCAAAAGGTAAATTGTTCTCCCAATTAATAGACCCTATCGAAACAGACGAATCAAAAGCTACCAAAACGGTTTACATTGAATTTGGCAATCTGTTTGAAGCAAGGAGATTTGAAACGTTGAGAATTCCTCAAGATTTGTTCAGATGGAAGTGGGAGAAGCGTTTGGAGTGAGTGGTGATGCGAGGTTGAGTTCGTTAGTGTGGATTTACTTAGTTTTCGGTTTCCAATTTCTTGCCATTTCTTGCGCTTTCTCTATTTGTTGTGGAGTCATTCTCTTTTCCACTATACCTCTATTTTCTATCGCAACCTTCTGTCCATTAGAACCTGCAATATTAAACCACATATGTGCTAATACATAATCTTGTGTGACTCCTTGTCCGTTGTAATACATCAATCCCAAGTTGGATTGTGCTTCAGCAATTCCCTGTTCCGCTGAAAGACGAAACCATTTGACCGCTTCTTTGTCGTCTTGTGTGACTCCTTCTCCTTTGCTATACATCAATCCCAAGTTGAATTGTGCTGAAGCATTTCCTTGTTCAGCTGCAAGACGATACCACTTGACCGCTTCTTTGTAATCTTGTGTGACTCCTTGTCCTTTGGCATACATCCATCCCAAGTTGTATTGTGCATCAGCATCTCCTTGTTCTGCTGAAAGACGATA
>JAQCGX010000037.1 GCA_027619975.1 Nitrospinota bacterium | reverse complement strand
GGGGAAGATTGCGATGGGTGGAGTGGAAGTCGACCATTTTAAACTTTTGGTGGAAAAGGAGCACAGGCTTTCCAGCCTGTGTTACTAACAATATTGAATGTACAGTTGTGTAAATGGCGGTACAGCCAGGCATATTTACAGGGTGTTGCAGCTCATAAAATTCAGCCAAGGAAATGATCTTCAGTAGTAGCACAGGCTTTCCAGCCTGTGCAATTTTAATTGAGTGTCGGTGGCAGTGATCGAGAGAGGAGGAATGTGGAAAATTCAGCGGCAAGTGCATTATCTGTTGCAAGGATAAACGGGATTTTAAACAAAAAAAACCCCCGGTCGGCGTGAGCCGAACCGGGGGTTTTGGAAAAGCTAAGCTTAGAACCTTACGTCAAACTGCAGGTAAGCCCAGTTCGCGCTGTTGGAAGGGCCATTGCCTGCCGTTCCAAGTCCGTTTGCTGTTAAGGCTAACAAGGGATCTTTCATAAAGCGAGAATAACCAAAAGAGATGTTGGTGTTGGCATTGTACTTATGCACCAAGGTAAGGTCGATCTCGTGTCCTAAAGCCTTAGAGTCACTATATACGTTCGCGACTGCTCTTCCCGAAACTAGGATATTTGCATTCGCAGATTCGGCGGTGGTGAAATAATGCCAGTCGGATTTCAACGTCCAGTTTTTTGCCGGTGAAATCGATGTTTTGACCGCATAGTCGACCAAACCAAGGTGGTTGGTGTCGGATCCGTTAGATGCTAAGAAAAGATCCATCAACCCGTAGAACTTATGGCCGGTGTCGAACAGAGTGTTGAATGACTTGAAATCTCCGTTACGAGCGTCTTCATCCGACGTTCCGGATTTATAGTCATACCAGAGGGTGATGCCAGGCTTCCACATGACGTTGTTGAACTTCTTGCCAACGCGGACGCCTAACAAATAGGCACTACGGTCAACTCCAGAACCAGCGCCTGTGGTCGTATAACCGCCGGCTACACCGGCGGCATCTGCTTCCGCTCCACCAAACTGGTAGTAGTACTCAGCGCGGTAATCGAGGCCGAAAAGCTGACCCGCCTGCCGTGCGCCGATGGTGTGGATATTATTGTCCGAGGGACCGGCAGTACAAGCGCCACCACCACACTCGTCATCCGTGACGGAATAAATGAGTGACAACCCGCCGCCCAGGATTCCCTTAATATTAGCGTATGCAACGTAGACATCAATATCGTGCGGGTCTGCAGTAACGGCGTTACCGCCATCATTGCCACGGATATAAAGCGCGGAAAACGTCATGTTGTCGTGAGCATGATTCACCCGGACCGCATCGTGGCTCTGCTGTCCCTGCGTCCAGACGGTGTTACCGAAAAGCCGGTGTCCGTCCAGAATCACTTCCTGCCGTCCTAACTGTAAATCCACCGGCAGGGTGGCGAAATTCTTCAGGGTGAAATAGGCCTGATGCACACCCACGGAGGCATCGCGATCATCCGGCGTGCCGAAAGACGCGTTTCCGGAACCTGCGGGGTTAGTATTTGAGGAGGCAGCACCAGACTGATTACTACCCCAGGTGCGTACGCTCTGCAACTGAATGAACGCGCTGGTGTCGGGCAGGATTTCAGCCTTGGCATTCAGACGAACCTGGGTGCTGACAAAATAGTCAGCCGAGGTATCTGCGTTAAAATCATGCCGTTCGTTTACTTCAAAACGAGGTCGGAGCGATCCGCTCCATTCCACGCTTGCCGCTTGCGCAACAGTGGCGCCGACAAACAATGCCGTGGCCGCAGTTGCAACTACTTTCAAAAAATTCCTTTTCATACCTGTCTCCTCCAAAGAAGAATGGTTCCTAAAGAAAGTCAAAAAACGCTACTAAACTAAAAAACGTTTTATCCTGTCTCGTTGGGGGGGGGTACCCGATAACGGGCAAATAGCATTACATCGAAAGTGTAACATGTAAAACGAGAAAAATCAAAATTTTTTAAGGAAATCTATTAAAACCCATCACCTCCTGTTCTGATTCCTGACTTTTTAGCTGTTTATGATTTATGAATTATTTTTGCGACCACCCGGTCGCGTCTTTTTTATCTACCTAATAGAGCTTCAGGGTATCTCTGAAAATTGACTAAATGCTCCTAATCGTTAATTTAAGGAGATGGCTTTGTTTTAGTGGGACAGGCGACCTACCCTTAAATTTAAGGATAGGTCGCCCATGCCACCGATAATAAACTAATTTCCAGAGATGCCTTTTATTAATTATTCCAGTCGTAGGTGTAGATGGTGCTGGTTTCTTTGCCGATAAGCCCTTCTTTGCTGACGATTGCCACATGAACCTGTTGTTTTTTATCGTCGGGCAGGTTCATGACCTGGTAAGCGGCCAGATAGCCTCGCTGTTTCTTGGTTTCAAACACCTTTTCAAATCCCTCGCGAGTGACATTCAAAACCACGATATTACTGTTTGACACGACTGCGGTCTTGATAAACTCCCCGCCACCAAACATATGGTTTCTCGGCACAAGCAGGAATTTTTTATCGTTCGCTTGAACAAGCTGTAACCGGCCTCTGAAATTAACAGGTTTTCCCTGAATGACGACCCCGGAAGAGTCCTCCCGAACACCAACATCAATCATTCGCGGGTCATGACCATAGTAATCGTTTGATTTTACGATCAAACGACCGTCCGCAGAATATACGCGTAAATGGTAGTCCGTGTCAAGCAGAATTGTGTCCTGCAAACCGTTTGCATTCAAGTCTGTCTGGGTCATTCCGTAGATGATAAATTCCATTCCGTAGATGGACGGAAGTTTTAATTCAGCTCCCTCCTGATAACCGTTGCCCTTGAATTGCATGGTTTTTATGGGGCCGTTGAATGGGTCCTGAAATCCGGGGCTCTGAGTCAGCAGAGTTGGTTTGGAATCATAGGGATGGATGATTCTGAAATAGAGGTTGACGTCTTTCCAGATGGGTTGGGGGCCCTTGCTTCCCGGAGTGAACTCCAGAACGAAGGATTGAAGTTTACCGCTCCCCATATCATTGGTGATAAAAATTTCATCCCGGCCGTTGCCATTGATGTCTCCCACATCGACACCCAGAAAGTAGTTGATGCCTTTTTTGGTTTTTACCTGGGCGATGCGTTTGAATTTGTTATTTTCATATTTGTAAATCATCACCCGGTAACGGTCGATGATGATGAACTCCTTGTTGCCGTCGCCGTTGATGTCGCCGATATCGAAATCGACCACAGCAAAGGGGAACTCCTGTTTGTCAACAAACTGCAACAGGCTCTCCTTTTTTTGGGCAAAGCTGGACTGGATGTCTTGTTCCTGTTCCTGACGCAGAATTTTTCCGGAAACTTTGGGCGCGAGAGGCAACTGGTCCGATAATATTTTCGATTGTTTTTCAAGTTTTCCATCCAGCGCCGAGAACAACTGGTAATTCAGAACCATTTTATTTTGAATAGACTGTATTGTCGGAACGAGGATATAGTCGGCCCGAACTTTTGCCGCCAGCTTTTCCAGGTTTTCGGGTGTCATCATGGTTTTTTCGGTCAAACCATTTTCCAAAAGCCAGACTCCCAGCGCAAACGATGGCACCTGGAACCGGGGATGACGGTTCAAGCGGTCTTCCAGGTTCAACCGCAGTCGATCCACGTCCACTTTTTCTGTCGTTTCCAATTTTGGCGGGGCGATAAGAAAGGAAAGTTTTTGAAAGGGACTGCGCACACCATCGCCCACTTGAACAGTCACGGATGGGTCTGTTGATTTTGCCAGGGAAAAATCCTTACGCACGTCCAGAATCTCAATTCTTCCCAGGTCAGTTTCCGCACGACCCACTTTTTCCTTGGTGACAGGGTGGATGATTTCTTTACCGAAACGAATGAGATTGAGTTTGTCGCCTTTATTAATTGCCTGTCCCTGTTTCAGATCGAGAGTCAGAGTGTCTCCGTCCACCGATATCACAATTCCCTCCACGGGCGGGAACATGGAATCAATTTGACTCACGAGACGATCGAGACTGGCGATGGATTCTCCCTGCTGGGCGAAAACGGAACTGGATGGAAGTATAAAAAGTAAAAGCAGAATGAAGAAAATCGGTGATTTCTTTATTATCATTATAAAGTTGATGTGGATTTTTTCAATTCAAAGAGGTGTCTTTGTTGTAGTGGGACAGGCGACCTACCCTTAAATTTAAGGATAGGTCGCCCGTGCCACTGATTCAGGAAACTCTTTACAATGTCCAATTCTCTTTTAAAAGCTAATTTTTAGAGGTGCTCTTAAGCTAAAGTTACAATATTTTTATCGTGATGGCGAATTTATTCCAGCAATTGAACGGAGACCAGCTCCCCCTCCTTAATCTCGGTGGCTTCCAAAGGGAATATTAAAAGCCCATTGGCGGTGACGGTGGATTTCAGGATTCCCGACCCTTGTTCCTGAGCCGGGGTGACGGTGCATTCGCCATCGTTCCAGGAAACGACGGAGGTTAGGAAATGCAGGCGGCCCGGTTTCTTGTGAATGGTGCGGGTCAATTTTGCCTTGACGGTTCTGGCGGTCAACTGCGTACACCCTAATACCTTGCGGATGGCCGGGCGAGCGAACTGCTCGAACGAAAC
Organism: Nitrospinota bacterium; assembly: GCA_027619975.1. Classification (NCBI taxonomy): domain Bacteria; kingdom Pseudomonadati; phylum Nitrospinota; species Nitrospinota bacterium. Next base: position 24,270 of record JAQCGX010000037.1, on the reverse strand, counting down.
GAAGGACGAGACCGGGTTGCCTGGCAGTCCGAATATGGGAGTGTCGCCGATTTTTCCGAACGCCAGCGGTTTTCCCGGTTTCATGGCCACCTTCCAGAACAACATGTCCTGTCCCATTTTTTTGAGGCTGGCTTTGACCAGGTCGTAGTCTCCCACCGATACGCCGCCGGATGACACGACCAGGTCACACTCCAAAGCCCAGCGGAATTTTTCCTGCAGATCTTCTTCGGTATCGCGGGCGATGCCCAGATAAACGGGAATTCCTCCGGCGGAACGGATCTGCGCTGAGAGCATATAACCGTTGCTGTTATAAATGCAGGGTCCCGTTGGTTGCTCGTCGAGGTCGAGAATTTCATCTCCCGTGGAAAGAATCGCAACTCGCGGTTGTTGACTGACGTAAACCTGGGACCGGCCCACCACGGCCATCATGCCGATTTGCGCCGGAGTGATGGGAGCGCCCTTACGGATCACCGTTTCTCCGTTGCGGACATCCTCTCCGGCTTCACGAATGTTTTCACCGACCTCGGCTTTGTCCATCACTAGTAATGAATTGCCGTTGCGTTCGGTGTCTTCCTGCATGATCACCGCATCGGCCCCTTTGGGGATGGGAGCGCCGGTCATGATGCGAAACGCCTGCCCTGATTTTAAGGTGGAGCTGGACTGATAACCGGCGGCGATTTCTTCCGTCACTTCCAATGGCACCGGGTTTTCAGGACTGGCCGATTGAATATCTTCCGCGATGAGGGCGTACCCGTCCATGGCGGAATTATCGAGCGGCGGGTTGTTGCGGCGGGCGACGATATCTTCCGCCAGCACCCGGCCCAGGGAATCGCCGATGGCAATTTTTTCGATACCCTTGAATTTGATTTTAGCGAGAATGGTTTCCAGCGCTTGATCGACGGTGACTAGACTCATATTTCAGCAATCTCCTGTTCCCGTTTGACACGGGCGACTTCATACTCCTCGGGAGTATTGATGTTCATGAAATTATACCGGTCCGTATCCGGAATTTTGACCTGCTTGAAGGGCAGTTCACTGATGATACGTGATAATGAAAGCTCCCGCCTGGACATGGCCTCGTAGAGAGGGAGAATAAATTTCGGTTCGTAAATCGCGCACATCGGCTCAAACCCACGCCTCCCCTTTTGAATGAAACAGGTTCCGTAGCGCAAGGGGTCGCGTTCATTGATAATGAACTCAAAGTTTTTCTCGTCCAGAAACGGCATGTCGCAGGCGGTGATCATCCAGGCTTTGTCGGGGTGGGCCGCCATCAGGGTGGCCAGCCCGCCTACCGGACCCAGGCCGATGTGGTCGTCGTTGACGCGTTCCACTTCTCCCGCCATATTGGCAAGTGGTCCCATATCGAGATCGGAGCGGGACGAAAGGAAAATTTTTTCACAAAACTGATTGAGGACTTTTACCATGCGCTCGGTTTCCGACACCCCGTTGTAGGAAAGAGAGAACTTGGGTTTCCCCATACGCTTGCTTTGTCCGCCCACAAAGACAGCGCCGTTTAAGGCACTGGCGCAACTTATAAAATGGCCGCGCACAAATTCGTAAATGTTTTCCAGATCATCGCGGTGAAACAGGGGGATATTCAACGCTTCAAGTTTTTTGTCAGCGATCACTCCCTGATGCACCACGGCCTTGATACCCGGCGTATCCACGGGAATGGGAAGGCAACCGGCGGCGTCTAAAAAGACGACCTTATTAAAAGGGGACTGCTTGTAACCTTCGATGAGGATGCAGTCGCACTGCTCCAGGGCGTGGGTGATGGTCAATTTGCGGAAATTATTATCACCCACCATGGCAAAGTGTTTGGGATCGTTGATGGCGATGATGCCCGCTCCCGCTTCCCGTGTTCGGAAGGTATCCTTGCCTTCCTTATCGACGCTGAAGCGGTGGGCGTCGTGCTTGTAATAGCCGACGCTGAAGTTTTCGGCGCTGAACCGCCCAATCAGGTCTTCCAGAAGGGTGGTTTTCCCGACGCCGGAATAGCCGGCAAAACAAAGAAAAGGGGTTTTGAACTGTTCCCAGTAGACGTCCATTTATTTCGTTCGCTTTTTAGACATTTAAGTTGCGGAAGGAGCTTGAATTCCCCTCGGTAGCGGGCTTGTAAACGATTAAAAAATGGTGAATTAGCTTATTATTGATGATCGTCATACCGCTGTCAACAGTTTACTTGGTGGTTGCAACGGTCACTATTGCAATGGCGTATTGCAATAGCCAAAGAGCCTGTTTTTATTCGTTTCCCTTAGAGTAATAAATTGTAACTAGTTGAATTTAAATGAGTAACTTGTGTATTGTTTTTTTTGGCGCAAAACTTGTATATAGAGCTTTGTACTAGTGTGTGAAGTCTTGAAACTAATGGACCAATTTTAGGGGAAACTAATGGTATCAAAGAAAACAGGCAATCGGATGCGGTGGATGGGTTGTGTTATCGCTTTGGGTATTTTGAGTGCAGGGAATGTCCATGCCTCTGAGAAAGCTCAATTGGCAACGGCTCCCAACGTTCCTGCCCCCATCAAACGAACCGCTCCCGCGACTGTGGTGGTCAATTTTGAAGCGAAGGAATATGTAGGCGAGTTGGCCGATGGAAAACAATACAAATTCTGGAGTTTTAACGGGACCGTGCCGGGCCCGATGGTGCGGGTGCGTGAAGGCGATACCGTAGAAATTCATTTGTCCAACCATAAGGACAGCACATTTCCTCACAATATAGATATCCATGCCGTGAACGGTCCTGGCGGCGGAGCGGCGGTCACTCTGGTGGCGGCGGGAGATGAAAAAGTTTTTCAATTTAAAGCATTGAATCCGGGCTTGTATATTTATCATTGCGCCTCGCCCGTGCCCAACATCCCGGCGCATATTGCCAATGGCATGTACGGGCTGGTTCTGGTGGAACCCAAAGACGGATTATCGAAAGTGGACCACGAGTTTTATGTTTTTGAAAGCGAATTTTTCACCCAGCCTTCAGACAAAAAAGATGTTCTGGAGTTGTCCATGGAAAAGGGTTTGTCCGAGCATCCCGATCATGTGGTGTTTAACGGCAAAGCCGGCGCTCTGGTGGGAGACAATGCGCTCAAGGCCAAGGCGGGCGATACTGTGAGGGTCTTTTTTGGAAATATTGGCCCGAACGGAATATCTTCATTTCATATCATCGGGGAAATTTTTGACAAGGTTTATATGGAAGGTGCTCTGAACGGTGCGGTCAACAAAAACGTACAGACGACGCTGGTTCCTTCTGCTGGCGCGACCATCGTTGAGTTTAAAGTAGATGTTCCGGGGGATTATCTTCTGGTGGATCACAGTATTTTCCGTGTTGCCAAGGGTGCTGTGGGCATCCTGTCCGCGACCGGGAAAGAAAATCCTGCTATCTTTAAATCTATTAAGTAGTATTGGCCAAAACGGGCAGGGGAGTGGTTCGCCGCTCTCCCTGCCTTTTCGTTCAGATTCGGAAATGACTACACTTCAATATTGAAGGTCTGTATTTTTCGCCACAAGGTAATGCGGTGGATGCTGAGAAGCCGGGCCGCATGAGTTTGATTATTGCCCGTTTCGGCCAATGCTTCTAAAATCATTTCTTTCGTGGCATGGTTTCTTTTCCAACTCTTGCCTTGCTTTTGCGTCGGCGGGGTCATGGTAATCGGCAGGTCCGCAACCTCGATGGTTTTTCCCTTGCATTTGACGCAGGCGTGTTCGATGGCGTTTTCAAGCTCCCGGACATTTCCCGGCCAGTCATAATCCATGAGTTTCCCCAAGGCTTCGCCAGATATATTGTCGATGACTTTTCTCTGCACCCCTTTCCAGTTTTTGATGAAGTGCCGGGCCAGATGCGGGATATCCTCTTTTCTCATTCGGAGGGGCGGCAGGTGGACCGGGACCACATTGAGCCGGTAATAAAGATCTTCCCTGAACCGGCCTTCCTGGACTTCTTTTGCCAGATCCTTATGCGTGGCGGCCAGAATACGGATGTCCACCTTGCGAATGGTGTTCTCCCCGACCCGTTGAATTTCTTTTTCCTGAATAACGCGCAGAAGTTTGATCTGCACTTTGGCTGTCAGGTCCCCGACTTCATCGAGGAAAATGGTCCCGCCATTGGCCTCTTCGAAATGTCCGATCCGGTCTTTCACCGCTCCCGTGAAGGCACCTTTGACGTGGCCGAACAATTCACTTTCGAGCAGGTCGTCTGAAAAAGCCGAGCAGTTGACAGTGACCAGGTTTTTGCGGGCGCGGGGGCTTTCGAAGTGGATAGCTTTGGCCACCAGTTCCTTGCCCGTGCCACTTTCTCCCTGAATGAGAGCGGTGGTGTCGAACTCCGCGATATTGCGAATGGTGCTGAACAACTCCTGCATCAGGTGATTCCTGCCAACAATGTTTCTGAAGGAGCAACTGAGTTTTGCCTTTAAGGTGGTGATCTCCGTGATATCGGTCAAGGCGACCAGAACTTCTATTTCTCCATTGGGTCCGCGCTTCAAAAGACCCGCCTTGAAAGCTCCAGACCGTTTGGCCCCGTCTTTTCTAAAAAAAGCGGATTGAAACTGAACCAACTCCTGCGAGGGCTCGTTTTTGACCGTTTGACAGAGGGCGCAGTTGTTCAAACACAGGCTTTTATTGAACAGGGTGACACATTGTTTGCCGACCACATCCTCCTTGCAGAATCCGGTGATGCGTTCGGCGGCGGCATTGAAATATTTAATCTGCATATTTTCGTCGTACACGAAAACCGCTTCGTTCAATACATTGAGCGCTTTGTTGAGATATTTTGAAGAGTTCAGGTCCATTCCTGTTCCATAGTGTTAAAGAAAATTTATTTGTCACCAGTTATGAGAAAAACTGCCGCACTCTGTTGTAAATCAAAATTGCAATAGTTGCAATATTATTTTGCAACATCTGTGAGAGAGGCGGTTGTGACCGGCCATCAGAGCATCTCTAACAGGTTGCTGAAAAACTATTTTCGCTACCCACAACTGTCACACTGAGCTTGTGATATTCGACAATTGCCTTCATGCCCCGCAGGGGTATGTCGAAGTGTGAAAACAGCCCTTATTATCAAGGTCATACTTCGACAGGCTCAGCATGACAACAGTGGAAACCCTCTTGTTTTGGACTTTTTCAGCAACCTGCTAAATATTAGTTTTTACAGAAAATAGAATCGTGTGCAAAATTTACTTAAATCAGTGGCACGGGCTTTCCAGCCCGTGCGGACAGGCTGGAAAGCCTGTCCTACTAAAACAAAAGACGCTTCTTTGAATCAAAAGAATTCCTCGTAGCTCTGCTACGGGGTTTCCTTTCACATTCCCCTCCTTTGCAAGGAGGGGTTAGGGGAGGTTATAAAAAAACTACCTTTAAATACCCCGCCCCTTGGGGCGGGGATCATTTATTTTGCGATTCGGTGCCGTTGTCAATTTTTAGAAGTGCCCATCAGATTTTCCGCAGTTGATTCAGGAGTTCTTTTTTTTCTGGTGCCAGTAGAGGGATTTGACCGAATCGTGATTTCTCATAAGTGTCTGTTATTTTTTGAATGAGTTCCCTTTTGTCTGCGGGCAGAAGGGGAAGCCGTTTAAGGAATTCCCTGTGGGTCCAGTGCGGTTGTTTGTGGATTCCGAGGGCGGCCAATTTTCTCAGCATTTTCCGGTAAATCCAGGCCGGGAAGGGGGGGGGAATCAAAAAAATGCCAATGGGAGTGATTCCGCCAGACAAAAATCAATGCAACCCCGAATGCGATAAACAGGAGAAATCTCTTGAAGTTATCTGAAATAAATATTTTTACTTCCTCCCTGTCCATTGTGGCAAGTTCTTGAATAGATTCCAGAGTTTCTTCTCCGGTCGATTTGAGGCCGGTGAAAAACAGGATTTGGTCTTTCATGGAATAGCGAACGATGTAGCGTTGCCAGTTCAAGCGCATGAGATCAAGAGCGCGGCTCAACGGGTCATGCAATTCATTTTCGAAAAATGCAGGATCGGAGGGGGTGGGGTCGTAACGGACCCATCCCTTCTCTGGAAAATAGGCCTCGACCCAGGAATGGGCGTGTTGTTGGCGGATGACCATGTATTGTCCCCAATCATTCCATTCGACCCCTAAAAAACCATTCACAAGACGCGCCGGAATTCCCGCCAGGCGCAGGAGGACGACCATTGAAGATGCAAAATACTCGCAATGGCCTTTTTTTCGGGTGAACAGGAAATGGTCGAGAGTGGTGTGACCCGGCTCTTTTTCCAGCTCCAGTGTGTAATCAAAATTGGAGATCAGGTAGTTCAGAATGTTGCTGGCCGTGGTTTCTTCTGTGCTTTGAGTCAGTCGTTCCGCCAGCCGGGTGATCTCGGAGCTCATTGCGGGGAGTTGCAGAAATTTTTTTCGCCGCTTTTCGGACTTCATATCGAGTTTGTCCTGGGTGCGGTATTGGGGGGGAGCGATTGGGTCCGAGATCAGTGTCACCGTATTGAGACGGGCATTCCGGTCCAGGGTTTTCAGAGCAAAATCCGTGTTTACTTGCAGATGGCGAAAATCTCCGTCTATAAATCGGGGGATGGCCGGGGTAAAAATCACGTTGGAATCGAACCCGTCCATATAGATGTCCTGCCGGATGGGGCTTGATTCAGGCTCCTGTGTAAAAAGCTGGACCCCGGTTCCCGGATGGTTGACAAATTTCCTTTTTTGCCGATCGGTGGAAAACCAGGAGCTGCCATTGAAATGATCGAGGACCACCCCGCGCCAGTAGACAGGGGTCTCGGGGCGGTAGGGTTCTCCTTTTTGGGAAAATTCAACGCGCATGACCACCGCAGTATTCTCTTTGATCGTTCCAATATCGCCCAGTCGCACGGCTTCCGAGAACCCGGTGACTGGCGATTTTGACTCCGATGGAAAAATTCCCATGCCCAGACGCGGAAATCCGGCGAAGATCAGTGTCGTCACTGCCAGTGTCAACAACATCAACACGACAGAAAAGCCGAACAGGCGGCCCCGCAGGTATTCCTTGCCCTCATATTGTTTAAACACCTCTGGAGGGCTGTGATTGCCCGTTTGTTCCGCCATCAGGTGGTAATGGATCAGTCCTCCGCATAGAACCAGGTAAAACGAAAGGAAAAGCAGCGCAAATATTAAATCATGTGCAACCATGGCTCCGAGAAGCAGACAAATGAGGTTCAGCACGTAGCCAAACAGGTAGTCGTTGAGTTCTGTTTTAAAGATCAGCCGTGAAAAAAGCAGAAAAATCAAAACCCATACCAGTAAATCCAGAAGCGGAAGATCGAAACCGAAATAAAGCAGTGGCAGGGCAAGAAGGCTTCCGCTGGAAGTCAAAACTTTCAGGTGCGGCTTGAGGGGCAGGACGTTTTTGATCTCCAGTACCAGGCAGGTAAGCAGGGCGGACCCAAGCAAGACCCCAAGCCAGGGGGAGAATACATGGCTGAACGACAGACAGAGGAGCCCCATCGCCGTCAGGCAATAATTAAAAAATAAAAAACCCGTCTTCAGTTGCATTTTTTGATCCCACCGGTTTGACTTTCACTGAGCGATTTTCTAGAATCATTCAATTCTGTAATTATCAAAAGATTTCCTTGCCCGGTCCACTGGGATTGGATTAGTCTTAATATGTGCAAAGTCTTGCGGGTTGTTTGATATAAGGAGTCTATCACTTTTTTGAGGACTTCTTAAGGGCCCCTTGAAAAAGGTTGATTGCCTGATTGACTGTCCAAATATCCTGGGGAAGATCTTACCACCGCTATACATATTCGTAGAGCTGGTTCCAGCTTTGCCTTAAACCTTAGAATTATATTTTGGAGGTATTTTAATGAAGTTTCTTAAGATGTTATTTCTAACTTTAATTGGATCACTGACTATGGGAGCACTTGCTGATAATTGCCAGGCGATGGGAAATGGAATATACGCAGATATAGAAACCACTAAAGGGAACATACTGTTAAAACTGCATTATGATCGTGCGCCAAAAACAGTAGCAAATTTTATAGGGCTTGCAGAGGGAACAAAAAAATCGAATAAACCAGCGGGTGTCCCATTTTATGACGGGATTATCTTTCATCGGGTTATAGAAAATTTCATGATTCAAAGTGGTGATCCAGAGGGCAGTGGAAGGGGTGGCCCAGGTTACAATTTTGCAGATGAATTCCATCCAGATTTAAAACATGACCGCCCTGGTATTTTGTCGATGGCCAATGCCGGCCCGAACACGAATGGGAGTCAATTCTTTATAACTCATGTTCCCACCGCGTGGCTGGATAATAAACATAGCGTATTCGGTGTTGTCGAAAAAGGGATGGAGGTTGTCAATAGCATTGTGGGCGGCGATAAAATCAAGCATCTAAAAATTATTAGAATTGGGGATGAAGCTAAAAACTTTAAGTAAATGAATGGTGGGTGAAGTTGGTCAAAATAGTAAAACGATAATCAAGGTTTTGACCCGAATGAATTTATTTTTAATGCTTGATGGAGGCGTTTAGTATGTCCGATGCACAAAGTAATGAGATTGCCGTGATCGACACCTCTCTGGGTAAAATAGAGGTCGGTTTTTTCGAAGATAAAGCCCCAGGGCATGTCAAGAATTTCAAGGACCTGGCGGGTAAAGGGTTTTATGACGGCACGATCTTTCACCGGGTGATTCCCGGTTTCATGGTTCAGGGTGGAGACCCCAATTCCAAAAGTCAGGATCGGTCCACGCATGGAACCGGCGGTCCCGGTTACACTATTAAGGCAGAGTTTAATGATGTGCCCCACACGCGGGGCGTCCTGTCCATGGCCCGATCCCAGGACCCGGACAGCGCCGGATCGCAGTTTTTCATTGTGGTCAAAGATTCTTCATTTTTGGATGGACAGTATACGGTGTTCGGAGAAGTTCTCGACGGGATGGATGTGGCCGACAAAATTGTTAATTCTCCCAGGGACGGCAATGATAATCCCAATGAAAGAATTGAGATGAAAGCCGTGAAGATCGAAAGCCGGTAATTTTTTATCAAACACGAGAGAGGCGGATGCTTCTTGAAAGCATCCGTTCTCATTTAATGAGATTGGGAGTTATGGAAAGCGAATTTAAATTAAAATTGTTCGATATTGTCAAAACATCCACCCCGTCTGGAAGAATATCTGAGGACGGCATTCCGGGGGGAGACACGATCCTTAATATGATCCTGGAGAACTGGGACCAATATGAAAAAATAAATGTTTATTTTGAAGGCATCGCGCAAATGACCCGTCCTTTTATAGACGAAGCGTTTGCTAAAATCTTAGAAACCCATTCCCTGGATGATTTTAATTCCAAACTTTATTTTCCAGATGCGAGTGACAAAATCGTACAAGCGTTGAGCGGGGCCATTAAACTGCGGATTAAGATCATCAAAGCGGCCAAGGACAGGAAGGACTCGGCAGACGGGTTTTAACTCTGTCCAGCAGGGTTATTTTTTAGGGGTTTTCATTACCTCGGTGATGAAAACTTCCGCAAACTCTTTTACGGCTGATGCGTTGGCGGCTGTGATGACCCGCTCGTGAGCGGAGACGCTGTTTTCTGAAAGTTTGATATTGGCTTTATCCAGTTCTTTTAGGGTATGTTTATCGTTTCCTGCGGCCACATCGAAGTCATTGATCAGAGTTGCCGGAATCAGGCAGGGGACTGCCGAGCCAATGGCTCCGACCACCATTGAGTTGTGATAACGGTCAGCAACCAATAAACGTACCAGTTCATCTTTCCACAAATAGGACCGGGCTCCTTTCCCGCCTATGAGGATGACTCCGTGAAAAACACCTATGATTTGCCGGGTTCCTCTCCCTCCGGAGACATAACTGTCTCCCGTGATTCCCTCCATCGCATCCACTATCAGCACATCAGGCATAATTGTTCCGGTTTTCATGCCAACGGCGTCCTTTAGCTTGGATGAGGCGACGAGCACTCTGGCTTCCTCCTGTTTCATGATCTCCATGAGGGGGGCCAATTCATCTTCGTCGTAATAATCCCTGGGGATGATGAAAAGAATATTTTTTCCGGTTAATCGAGCCATGCCCGTGTTTCTCCTGTCAGTGGATAATTAGCTTAGTTTCAGATTAATTGATTGGGTGCCAACCAGTTTATCATAAAGTTGTAACATTTCTGCCTGCACCGCAATTTGATGATTGGAATATCCGGAAGATTTGCATTTTGTCATTTTCAGGTGGGATTCTCAAAGGAACCAGACGGACGGGAATCGGCCCGGTAAGGCAATCAGTGCGGGTTATTTAACAACCCCGCTTATTTGTTCATATTTTTTGGCGCTTAGATGGAGCAGATTATTCAAGGAAAACTCTTCCAGGGCTTCTGCATAATCATCCAGCCAGTGAGTTTCAGGGAATTTTGGTTGTTATTTTTAGGGCCGTTGCCATTGTTTTGGGTCATGAGGTGTTTTAATGAGAAAGGTATCCATCGCCTCCTATTTTAACTTCCGTATTGAAAGGGATATTTAGTTTGAAATTTCAAAACCTTGCTCATGCCCCGGTTTTGAATCAAAAGCGCCTCCACCTGGTATAAAAAACAATCTTAAGTAAGGGGGATAATTCATTCTTAAGGGCATTTCTAAAAATAGACTAAATGTTCCTAATCGTTAATTTAAGGAGATGGCTTTGTTTTAGTGGGACAGGCTTTCCAGCCTGTCCGCACGGGCTAGAAAGCCCGTGCCACCGATATAAGAAATCTTGTGCAATGTTCGATTTCCCGTAATAAACTAATTTTTAGAGGTGTCCTTGGGCTATTTCGAATAAGAGTCGAAAAAAATCGCTTTTCCTTACCGATTTTTTCCTTTAAGGTGAGCAAAAAACGGAAAATGGCTGTGAACACCCTATATTGTAGCTAAGGGGAACGGGAAAAAGATTGCTCTGTAAGAAAGGGAATGCCCCACATGACGACCGAAATTATTAGTAAAGAGTTGGATTCGGAAATGGATCCTGAGAAGGCAGATTTTGATGTGGACGATTATTTCGCTATCCGGGGGTGGCTGTGGAACGCTGAGGAAGAAGATCATTCCACCGAGATCGGCGAAGGCAAAGGGCTCATACGGTTTAAAGAAGGCGGCGATGCTATGGAGTATTATGACAAGGTTAAATATAATGCCTTCAGCGCAGAGGATAAAGGCGATATTAAAATCGAGTTTATCCATTTCCGCTTCAGCGTTCCCCGCATCCACAAATCCCGAATCCTGTTCCCCTGAGTCGGAGATGCTGTTCTGAGTTTATTTTTTCGCTCGTAGATCAGCCACGATGCCCTGGAGGATCGACGCTTGCGGTTGATTCGGTTCCAGCCGAAGGGATTCCTCAAAATGAAACGCTGCTTTGTCTACATCTTTTTTGAACTGATAAAAGATCATCCCGAGATTCTTATGAATGCCCGCCAACTCCGGCTTCCGCAATAGCACCCCGTTATAAATATCGATGGCTTGATCGACGTTGCCTTTTTGCATTTGAATATTGGCCATGTTGACCTGCGGAAAAACAAATTCCGGGTCCAGTATGGCGGATTGCTCAAATTCGGCGTATGCCTTATCCAACTGACCCTGCATGGCGTGAGCGTTGCCCAGGCCAAACCGCGCCCTGGCGTGATCGGGCTGCATTTTAAGAAAACGGTGAAAGTTCGCAATCGCCTCTTCGATCTGACCCGTTTGCAAAGCCAGATTGGCGAGATTAAAAAAAGCCTGCTCAAAATAAGGATTGAAGCGAATCGCTTGACGATAAGACTGAAGCGCCGCTTGCGGTTTTCCTACCAAATGCTGGGCGCGGGCTAGATTGTAATGCGCCGGGGCATAGTCCGGTTTTTGCGCCAGAGCTTTTTCAAAATAGTGAATCGCTTGCGGGTAATTCTTTTTCTTGCCGTAAACATTGCCCAGGTTGTTCAGCCCAAAAAAATAACCGGGACTCAGTTGAATCGCGGCTTCAAATTCTTTAATTGCCAGATCGTATTTTCCTTGTTTGTCATAGGCTTCTCCCAGATTGTTATAGGGCCGAACCAGGTTGGGGGCTTTTTTTTTCGCATCGGCCCACAGGCTGACTTCATCTTTCCAAACGGCATTGCGCTTCACAACCCCCGCCGCGAAACATATCAGAATCAAAACCGCTGAGGCCCGAACAACGGGAACCCACCCCTTGCCGAAATGAATAGAACTCTTAACCGACAATTTGAACTCATTCACGAAGTGGACCAGCAACCCTGCAAGCAAAAGGGAAAAACCCACCATCGGTAAATAGGTGCGGTGCTCCACGGCCATGTCCAGCAAGGGTACAAAGCTTGACGTCGGGAGCAGGGTGATCAACATCCAGGCCATGCCAAACCCCGTCAACCGCCGAGTCAGGGAAACCTCTCTATCGCGGGAGACAAAAATACAGCCCCCCACATAAAGGAGCAAAACCACGACTCCCATCCAATTCGCCCAATTTGACCAGTCGGATAAAACCGGAAAGGCGACATCAATGCTCAGGTTGAAGGGAAATCACAGTTTCCTGAAGTATTCAAAGGGAATCACAAAGGTCTGGGTCAATAAATACGTGGAAGTGGACCAGGGAGCGTGCGAGGCGGATGCCACGCCACCGCCCCAATACTGCTTATAGACGATCGCCCCGACCAGAGGCAGGCCGATCACGAGCAACCATTTCGCCTGCCTGACGAGCCATTGAGAAAAGGACTCTTGTGATAAAAAATAAAAATGAAACAAAAACATCATGGCCGGAAGCGTCACGATGATCTGCTTGGAAACCATTCCGAAGAAAAAACACATTCCGGCTAGGCCCCAATAAATAACTCCATAACGCGTTCTATTGGACCGCGTCAACGCGTCTTCCTTTATCTTGAGCAGACCCTTGAAAAACAGAATCAATGCGGCAAGGTAAAATACGGTCACCAGAATGGACGAACGGCTGGAAATATAAGTCACGGATTGCGTACTTAAGGGATGCAGGGCAAACAGCAGAGCGGAAAGAAGGGCAAGATTGTTCTATCGACCGGGCGATTGTGGGTGCGCCTCGGAAAAAACCTTCATCGCCAACCCCGCCAGTTGGTACACCAGAAAGGTCGCCGCCAGATGAAACATAATATTAAAGACGTGATAACTCCACACTTCAAAGCCGCTGATGGCGTGATTGATATTGAAGGAAAGAATCACCAGCGGTCGTTGCCAGATGCTGAAAATAAATTCAGGGATTTTATCGAGGCCGCGGATCCAGGGTTTTTCCAGAATGGAGGGGATGTCGTCGAAATGAAAGGAATGGAACAGCGTGTTGCCGTAGACCAGAACAACCGCCAGCGCCAGCACGAAGGGGGGCAATAATTTTTTCATGAACTTGAAATTTTGTGAAAGAAAAGATTCAAAATCGGATCGTCCGCCATTACTAATCTTTTCGGCATTTCACAGGACAATTCAAGGGGACCCGTGTGAAGCTGGAAGAGACCGATTCTCCAGAGTTTCCAGCGACAACTATATCAGGTGTTATACACTTCTTGAAATACTATATCAGAAAATTAATATTCTGATATAGTATTGTCATTTTTCTAATAGTTGTGCCTTTCAATACTATATACACCATATATGGGGTATCTAACTATATCAGGTATTATACACGTCCCAAAATAGTATATCAAAATATTGATATTCTGATATAGATTTTGTACTATTGCCAATATGACAACTAAACACCACAAACCCGCTTTTTTAAAAATATCGACGGCAGAATTAAACTATAGCCAATTTGCGAAGGAATATGAACAAGCCATTTACGCGTTGGGTTTGCTTGAAGGGTCACAGAAAAACCTACAAAACCCTGATTTGCTCATCTCCCCTTTATCTGCAAAAGAAGCAGCGGTGAGTTCAAAAATTGAAGGGACGGTGAGTACCGTTTCTGATGTGTTTCTCTATGAAGCTGGAGGAAAACCCCTTGAATCGGATACGGTACAAGTTGTTAATTATAGAAGGGCCATGCGGCACGCCATTGACGAATTGAAGGAAGGACGAAAAATAACCAGCCACCTTATAGAGTCGCTTCACGCTACTCTGCTTAGAGGGGTGGGGCATAAAGGAAATTATGGAAAATACAGAGAGAACTCGGTTTGGGTTGCGGAAAAAAGAACAGACCCCATAGAAAAAGCGATTTATGTTCCACCTGAATCTCATTTGGTCAGGGATTATATGGAAAACCTAATTGATTATATCGAAAATGGTCAAGAGGGATCACTGATCAAGGCGGGATTGTTCCATTACCAGTTTGAAGCAGTGCATCCGTTTGATGATGGAAATGGTCGTCTGGGAAGGCTATTAATCCCACTCATTCTCTTCAACGAAAAAAAAATTTCATCCCCAATTTTGTATTTGAGTGGATATTTTGAAGCTCATCGAGATGAATATTTATCAGTCCTTCATGAAGTTGACAAAACCGGAAAATATGAGCGCTGGTTGGCTTTTTTTCTTCGCAGTGTTGCAGAACAATTAAAAGTTACTCAGAAACTCATTGAAGATATTTATAACCTCTACAATGATATTAGAACCCTATTTGAGGTTACTAAATCCCCATATCTTATACCTTTTGTGGATTTTATTTTTGAGTTCCCCTCTTTTACACTTCCTCAGGCGCAAAAGAAATTACAGAGTAATTCCCGACTTACGGTTGATAGACTTATAAGACTTTTTGAAGAAAAGGGAATTATACAGGATTTAAACATTCGCGCAGGACGTTCAAAAATCTATCTTTTCAAACCTCTTCTTGACCTGCTACGTTAGCGGTCACCAGCCAAATACAGGGCAAGGAACAAGTGTAAAAATTGGGTGGTCGTGAAATGACTTTAATTTATTTTCCCAGCACCAGAAGAAACTCATCCTCTATCAGGTCGAGCACTTTTTCCCAGGAATAATACTGCACGGCACGTTCGCGACATCGCGATTTCAAGGCTTCAAAAGGTTTGGGGTTCTTAATAAACTTTTCGATTCTGCGGGAAAGCGCTTCGGGTGTGGTCCCCGGAAACAGGAGACTCTCATCAATGTCTTTCAAGATTTCAACCGTGCCACCGACAGGCGTTCCCAAAACCGGCAATCCGCTGGCCAACGCTTCCACCGTCACCAGCCCAAACCCCTCGATTGCAAGGGTTGGCAAAATAAAAACATCCGCAGAACGGTAATAGTACGGAAGATGTTCCCTGGTGATCATCCCCACGAGCCGTACCCGGTTTTCCAGGTCGTTCTGTTTGACCAGGGCTTGCAGTTTTTCCCGCAGGGCTCCCTTGCCACCGATGACGATCAGAAAATCCAGCTCGGGAGCGCGTTCCACGATTTGCCCCGCCGCCAGGATCAGGTTATCCAGACCCATACGCGCCTCCAACCGCCGGACGGTGAGCAGAACCGGACGATCCGTCGGCAACTGCAAGGCCTCGCGCAAGGCGGAACGGTCCTGATCCGGCTCCAGAGGAAAAAATGCGTTCACATCCACGCCTCCGGGAATCACCCGCAAGCGGGCTTTTCTTTTCGGGTAATATTTTAAAAAGTGCCTGCGGGAATATTCACTCAGAAACAAAATGCTCCGGGAATCCTTGAAACACCGCCCCTCCATGAATTTTATGACGCGCAAAATACTGGCCAGTTTCAGATGAAAAAATATTCTCGCCACTCCTCCCGCTGGCTTTTGGGCCGCGCGATTGATTTTTTCTTCATCCAGCCAGGAACTGTGAAAATGAGTGACTTTGGGAATTCGCCGCAGCCGGGGGCTCAGTAAAGCTAGAAATCCCACCAGCGGATTGTGGATGTGGACCAAAGAAAGAGACGTTTGCCGACAAATGGAATTGATACGCTTTTTGATCGCCCGCCAGAGGCTGACGATGTTTTTACTGTCCCTTTTCCTAATACGGTGAAAATGCACCCCGTCAATCACTTCATAATCAGGCAGGGCATCGTCCGGCTTGCAGGTGATCAGGTGCACCTCCCATCCTCTATCCACCAGGCGTTTGTTGACCTCGTGAGTCAACCCCCAGGCGCCACCCAGGGCATCCGGGAGACTGTGGTATTGTAAGGAAAGGAGACAGCGTTTCTTGGGAGCGTGGTCCATACGGGATATTATCATAAAAAATACGTATCGATAAATCAACCCGATGGGTCCGCGCTGGAATCTTAAGGAGTAAAGTTCCATCCAATATACAGGAGAGGCTTTTGCATAGGACTGAAGTTCAGCCCTATGCAAATCAGATCAAACTTGTTATATTGATAGGTACTAATAGTCACTACCGACAACCACCCGATTATTTTTGGGGGCGATCCGGATTCGACGGGAGGGATGAGACAAAGGTTGCATGCACGGGATGCCGTTGGCCCGTAAAAAAACGGCGAATACATAATCGCTAACGATTATGATGTAGCAGTAGCAGCTTAACTTAACTTAAGTTTGTTACCGTTCGCTTCTCCCATGTCTGCGGGGAGATGATCGAACGTCATTCAGCGGGCTGGTCCGGTTCGGATGTTTCGACTGAACGGGGCGAGAGTTTTAGAGACTGGCTTTAGTCTCATCCTGCCTCTGGGAGGAGATCATAGCGAGATTCAAAACAGAGGATAAGCATGTAGAAGCCTTTGATTGAAACCTTTCGGACGGGGGTTCAATTCCCCCCGCCTCCACCAATTCAACATCCAATACAATCCAATAAAGTCCCGAAGCCCTAGGAAACTAGGGCTTTTTTGTTGCCATGGAGTCCTATGAGAGGTAATATGGTTTTATGCAATCCGGCTATTGCTGGGGGCAACTATGGGGGTTAATTATGAGATCGAAATCCACATGCCCCCAAAATTATGCTAGCCACTGAAATCATTGACAAAGCCCTGCAAGGAGACACCATGCCTTTGACCGATATCAAAGCCCGTAACGCCAAGCCCAAAGAGAAAACGCGCAAGCTTTATGATGAACGTGGCCTGTATCTGGAAATCTCTCCAAAAGGCGGCAAGTGGTGGCGTTTCAAATATCGTTATGAAGGCAAAGAAAAACGCTTATCTCTCGGTGTTTACCCTGATGTGAACTTGAAACTGGCACGAGAGCGGCGAGACGATGCCCGAAAGCTGGTTGCTAATGGCATTGACCCCAGTGAAAACCGCAAAGCTGAAAAGCTGACAAAGGGTGGAGGAAACTGCTTTGAAGCCGTGGCGCGGGAATGGTACGCCAAATATTCTACCAATTGGTCGGCGAACCACGGCGGGCGAATCATTCGGCGTTTGGAACGAGACATATTCCCATGGATTGGTGATAAACCGATTGCAGTGGTGAACGCACCTGAACTGCTTTCTGTGATACAGCGCATTGAAAAAAGAGGAGCACTCGAAACCGCACACCGGGCCTTGGGCAATTGCGGGCAAGTCTTCCGTTATGCAGTCGCTACTGGGCGTGCCGAACGCGATCCCTCCGGTGATCTTCGTGGCGCTTTGCCCCCAGCCAAAGGCGAACACTTCGCCGCTGTGACCGAGCCGAAACAAGTGGCAGAGTTGCTGAGGGCCATAGATGGCTATGAAGGTTCTCTCATTGTGGCCTGTGCCCTGCGTTTGGCTCCGCTCGTGTTTGTGCGACCTGGAGAATTGCGCAAAGCCAAATGGGAAGATATTGATCTGGAAGGCGGCGAATGGCGCTACATCGTAACCAAAACCCAAACCCAGCACATCGTTCCCCTGTCTCGGCAAGCCATAGAAGTATTGAAGGAATTACAGCCTCTAACTGGAAACGGACCGTATGTTTTTCCGGGAGCGCGAAGCAAAGACCGGCCCATGAGCGACAATGCCATCCTTGCGGCCATGCGGCGCATGGGCATCGGCAAAGAGGAAATGAGCGGTCATGGATTCCGGGCCATGGCCCGAACAATGCTGGATGAGGTTTTAGGAATCCGTCCCGACTTTATCGAGCACCAACTGGCCCATGCGGTGCGCGACCCCAATGGACGGGCCTACAACCGGACAGCGCATTTGCCTGAACGCCGTAAGATGATGCAGGACTGGGCGGACTATCTGGACAAGCTTAAAGCCGACGCGAAAGTGATACCGCTCCGGCGGGGGGCTTAATGGTTTGCTCTAAAGCTTATTGGCAAATCGCGCACTTGGGGAGTTCCAAAAACCCGGATCAGGTTAACCCGATCCCATAATTATATTTTCCGCATTACAAGTTATCCAACCATTGGGTTCAGGTCGGGGCCCCAGTCATTCCCCCATCCC
The DNA here is from genome assembly GCA_027619975.1 of Nitrospinota bacterium. Taxonomy (NCBI): domain Bacteria; kingdom Pseudomonadati; phylum Nitrospinota; species Nitrospinota bacterium. The sequence continues at coordinate 6,087 of JAQCGX010000037.1, read as the reverse complement.
CGGCCAGGGTGGATCGTTCCCCCCCCCATTACCATGTTCCTCCTCGTTGGCCGGTTAAAAATTTCAAAAATTCCGTGAAGAGGATATTTTTAATTCACGCTAACGTTCGATTTCCAGCAAAACGATATTATTTTGAATTTGATTGATAAAGTCCGGGCGATTACTTTCTGAATACACCGGAACAGGAACCAGTCCTGTTGGGGAAATTAAAGTTTCGGGAAGAGTGGGCAACAGGTTCTTGATAAAAGTTGATTTAATGGCGAAGTTTACGTTTTGGGGAAAGTTTCCGGCGACAGTGGAAGTGGCTTGCGCGTCAAGAGATGAGGTCACGATTCCGATAACCTCCCCCTTATCGTTGAACAAGGGGCCGCCGCTGTTTCCTGGTTGAATCGGGATGCTGATTTGGAACGATTTAGGGTCGTTCCTCACTCCGGATATGGCGTTGATCACACCCTCGGAATATTTCGGCTTGTTCCCGAGAATGTTGCTTAATGGATAACCCACGGTAAAAGCTTTATCGCCTATCCGGACTTCCGAGGAATCTCCCAGAATAATTTTCCCCGCTTTCATATCCGGGACCTCATCCAGAAATGGCGATTCGTTGTTTTGATTTTGGCTTAAAGGCAGGTCGATTAAAAACGTGGTCCCGTGTTTGCCGTCGCTTTCAGCTTCCAGGGACCCGCCATGTTTTTCGATGATGGAATAACAAACCGACAAGCCCAGTCCCGTGCCTTTGTCTTCCGGTTTGGTGGTGAAGAAGGGATCAAAAATTTTCCCCAGGTGTTCTGGTTTGATGCCAGGGCCGGTATCGGTAAAACAGATACGCAGGAACCCGTCCTTTTCCGGGTTGGAGGGAGAGCTTCCGGGTTCAACCTGGGAAGCGTTTTTGCCTTCCAGAACCTGGGTCCGAACCGTGAGTTTGCCGCCGCCGGACATGGCATATTTGGCATTGTTGATGATATTCAAATAGACCTGCCGCATCCGATCATTGTCTAAAAGGAGTTTGGGCAAGTCAGAATCAAACTCACGGACCACCTCAATACCTTCGCCATTCATTTCACTTTGTATGATTGAAAGCACCGATTCCAGTTCACGATTGATGTCTGTGTATTTCAGCTCAACATCCCCCTTGCGGGAGAATTTCAAGAGCCCGCTGATGATTTTTTCTATCCGGTGAATCTCTTCGGTGACGGAGCCCAGGTCTTCCAATAAGCTTTGGTCTTCTTTCCGTTCCATCTGCAACGCTTGAGTGTGTCCGGATATGATGTTGAGGGGGTTGAGAATTTCATGGCACACGCCTGCGGCCAGACGTCCGATTCCGGCCAGCTTTTCAGAACGTAAAATTTGATTTTGGGCCGACTTGAGCTTGTCAAGAGATGCTTGCAATTCTTCATGAGCCAGAGTCAGCTCCTGATGGGATTTTTTCAGCATTGCCTCGGTGTGTTTTCTTCGCTCGGCTTCCTTGTGGAGTTGAATCGCGTGCCGTATGGATTTTGTCAGTAACTCGCAGGATAGTTTGCCCTTGACGATATAATCGTCGGCGCCGGATTTCATGGCCTCAACGGCAATTTCCTGGTCGCCCTGTCCGGTCAGGAGAATGATGGGTGTGGTGATGTTTTGGGATCGCAGGGCCTGCAACAACCCGATGCCCGTGCCTTCTCCCAGCCGGTAATCGAGCATGCAAAGATCGTAGGTGGTTTCTGCCAATAGCTTCAGGGCTTCTTCATGCGACCGGGCGCGGTCGATTTCCGGGGAGGGTTTGGTCAAACCTTCCCGGATGAGATCTTCGGTTAAAAACGCATCGTCGTCATCATCATCAACGATTAGAATTTTGAGTGCTCGTTGTTCCATAGTGGGGTTTAATGAGGCAGTTTTACCGTTTTTATCCAGTAATTAAATAACACCTTGGCCAGATCCACTAATTCATTGAACCGGACAGGCTTTTGGATGAAAGAATTGACGCCCAAATCATAGGACTTGGCGATGTCTGTTTCCGCCGATGAGGTTGTCATCACGATCACAGGAATTTTACGAAATTTAGGATTGGATTTTATTTCCGTCAGAGCTTCCCGGCCATCTTTTTTGGGCATATTAAGATCGAGAAGGATCAACCCCGGCAATTCGTTGGAAGCCCCATTGGCCCCATTGGTGCAGGATGTTAAATACTCCAGGAGCTCATCGCCGTCTTTCACCCAATGCATCTCATTGTCCACCCCGGCCTCCTTTAACGCTTCCAGAGTCAACAAATAATCGTCTTCATCATCTTCGGCAATGAGTATGGTGAACGGTTTGGGAGTTTGATTCATTTTTTATGATCCATAAATACGCCATATGGAGTTGGCAAATACTAGCTAAAAAAAATGAACTATGCAGGTATTGCCACGTGTGCCCTGTTTCCTGTTATTTCTACGGTTATGGTAAATATGAATGGTTTGCATCGTTTACTTATGGACTCTGTCCTGGGCAATAAAAGACTCATAAGCCTTGATATTTCAAATTCTTGTAAAACTATCCTCCTTCTGGTATCGGATGAAAATTGATTTCCTTTAGCTCTGAATATAGATAAATGCAAAAAATCTAATTCTGTGTGCTTGAGAGGTATAAAATGGCGGTAAGTAGGAAGCGGGGGAAGCTGGCAATGGTGAAATATCACCTACCCCTCCGGGGCATGAAGGCAAAGGTATCGGACATCACAAGTGCTGGCTGTACATTCCGGCTCCTGGAGAAAACGACTCACCGTGAGACAATGGGCCGAGACGCGGGTGCCAGTCGTGATTGAGCGCGAGCTTTTGAGTTGTGAGGAGAAGTGCGGCGGAAAAACTACTTTCCTTTTATATCCTGGATAAATTTCTCTCTCTCAATCCTTAGTTTTTCCTTGAAGCCTTCGATACTGCCGTATTTCTTCGCATAATGTTTGCGGATCTGATCCACCGTTCTGATTTTTTCGGCTTGTTCGCCTATCAGGCAATTTCCGGAGGTATCGCACGCCCAAATAGGTAAATCCTTTTCGACCTGCTGGCGGAGATCCTCGGGAATATTGCTATTGTGCGGCAGGCCGGCATAATTGACGTCCTGGGTTTCTTCAATCCGCTCCAGTTCCTTGACTAAATCTTCGATATTTTTCCCATCCCAGGAACCGAGTTCATCATCTCCATCGGCGGACATGATACGGTTTTTTAAAGCCGGGTCGATCTCGGCCTTGTCCAGGGAAAACCGCCTTTGTATTTCGGAGGCCATATTGCCGTCTCCATAGGGCATTGTTGATATTAATGTGAGGCCTCATACATTACAACAATATGAGGCCTGCGGGAATCAAAAACACCGTTTTTCAGGCTTTGTGCAGTTCTTCGCATATCGGCAGCACTGTTTATCCGCCAACCAGCCATTAATTCAAAGAGATAAGGCTGAGTTGTTGAATGATGGATCCTGGCGTCACCCGCTTCGTCCTGCGCAAAAGCAAAAACTGGAAAAAGAAGGCAGATAAATGCGATCCATGCTGGCAGTCGTTGCATAGTGGAAAATTCAATCAAAAGAATTCCTCGTAGCTCTGCTACGGGGTTTCCTTTCACATTCCCCTCCTTTGCAAGGAGGGGTTAGGGGAGGTTATAAAAAAACTACCTTAGTCTGCTTTAGGGTACAGGACGATCCCTTCTTTTTTTGCTCACTCCTGCTTACTTAAGTTTTCATTTGTTCAGGGAGAAACATGATCGGGTGGATTGGCTTTACAACCGCGATTTTTTTTGTAGCCTAATTTATATTTTGGGGATACAGTTAGGCAGAATTTTTATTAATAAAAATTGCCTTTATAAAATGATGAAAACATCCAAACAAATATTACTGATAACGCTGATTCTCTTCATATTTTTTGCTTCCGGCTGTTCCAAAAACTTTTTCGGAAGGGATGACGCTAGGCCCGACTCAAATATTTTTGGGATGGCAGGTGATCTCGAAGAGATTGAAGAAAAATCCGGCGGAGTGGATTCCTCCTCTGGCAGGGATGATAAAACCGGCCTCGACCAGAAAGTGGGTGCGGCCGAACAGGGAGTGCCGGGCAACGGTGCAAGCGGTTCTTTCAGCGCCGAACCTTTTGCCGGAGAAGGGGAGGGTTTGCGCATCGATGGCAGTGATACGAAGGAAACTCCTGAACCGTTTCTGACCGAAAAGGGGGAGGATATGGTCGCTTCCTTGCCTCACGACGAGCAAGCCCGCCGCTCGTTGCCTTATCATCCCATCGACCACCTGACGGACATTCATTTTGCGTTTGATAAGTACGACCTGGATGACAAGTCAAGGGCCATCCTGCAGGAAAACGTGGCCTACCTGAAGACTCATCCGGCGTCCAGGATTGAAATCCGGGGGCATTGTGATGAGCGTGGCAGCAACAGCTACAACATCAGCCTCGGTGAAAGGCGCGCGCAGTCGACCAAGTCATACTTGACTTCCCTGGGAGTCGATGCAAGCCGGATTCGTACCATCAGCTATGGCGAGGAAAGACCTTTCTGCTTTGAAAGCAATGAAGCCTGTTGGTATCAAAACCGTAGAGCCCACTTTCTGGTTGCCGATTAAACAGAGCGTGTAGCTGACCTCACCTGATCAACGTGCTTTTGATCCCGATTCCGGCGCTCAACCCGGAGCAGTTTTTGGGACAGAGTCAGATGCAATCCTCTCCACTTTGACCTCGATAAAGCCTCGATCACAATCAGCGATCTTGTTTCCCAACGCTATGGTTTAGATGCTTCCAAAGCATCCGCAGGATGCTCCTCTGAGCGCGGGTCCAGCAAACTCACCTCCGGAGATGTCAGCGGGATAGCAATAAAATTTTCTCGTTCTTCTATTGGAACCCGTTCCCGTTGGGTTATTCGATAATAGGCCAATATCCCTGTCAAACCATGAACAACGCCCGTAAACAAAAAAAGAGTTGATTGCCCTTGGTGAGTTTTTCCGCCGCTCAAGAAAAATTTTCCTAAACCATTGATTGATTGCGGCAGTTTATTCCTCCCCACACAACACAAAAAAACTCCTGTTTTCGCAATTTTGCGATAACCTCAATCTTTTTCTGGCGTGATATAATCCAAAATTGAACATTAGTTTTTCCCTAAATTGCCTTATAGGCAGAAAACATTTCTAAGAGGTTGAGCATGGAAAACATATCCATTGATGAACTGCACCGTCGCATTGATAATTTGAATGACCAGCAACTGATCCTCGATGTCCGGTCCGCTGAGGAATTTAATGAAGGGCATATTGCAGGCGCGCAAAATACTCCGCACGAAGAAGTTGGGTCCATTGTCGAAGACCTTAAAAAATTTGAGACGGTTTATGTTCACTGCAAAATGGGGGGGCGAGCCAAAATGGCGTCGCAGATTCTCAGCAGTTCAGGATTGGACAATATTGTTTGCGTGGGAGATGGGGGAATGCAGCGCTGGAATGAGATGGGCTGGTCCATCGAATCCTGACGCGGTCTTTAAACCCGAACCTGATTTAATAGTTCTCCCTGGCGGGAACTATTAATTTACGGCAAAAGAAAACCCAGAGACAAGCCGGTAACAGCCTGTCTCTGGGTTCGATATTGCTAGCAGCTGATTTAGTACTTCAATTCATGCCACTGAGTAACGCCTTTCTGGCCGTTTCTTTCTTTATTCTGACCATTCCAGATTGCAATCGCCATCGGGGTTTTACCCGATTTGAACTGCGTGTCGTTCTGGTCATCGTTGCTCAAAGCACGCTTGAACACAACCGCCCAGCGGTTGTTGCTCCAGTTGCCGTCACCTTGAACATCCTGATGCGCCTGGGTCGTCAATGTGCTGAACCCTTCTGCATTCAGGTCTTCAACAGCAGACACCCGCATATCGGCATCGGACATAATGTTGCCGGTTGCCCGGCCAGGGTTGTATACACCCTCATTTTTGCCCATACCAAAGTCAACGTAGGTGTTCCGCTTGGTGATGTCACCGGTTCCGGTTGTTTCGGACCCAGTTGCATTCCGTGCGGATTTACTGCCTGACTCATGCTTGGTGTCGAGACCACCCAATTTTCCATCGGGCTCATACATGTAGTATCCGCCGCCGCCGAAAGCCATATCGGAGT
>JAQCGX010000036.1 GCA_027619975.1 Nitrospinota bacterium | reverse complement strand
CCACCGATATAAGAAATCTTGTGCAATGTTCGATTTCCCGTAATAAACTAATTTTTAGAGGTGTCCTTAAGAGTTTCATACTATTTCACGGGGGGGAGGCAAGCACCGCATAAAAATTCCCCTCGCATTTGCGTCATAGCGAAAAGCAAACTATTTCCCGGTTCTCAAGGTTGCTGAGGTATGACGCAAATTTACAGCTAGTTAGAGTTATTTCTATCGAACGAATATACTCGAACAGAAAAGCCAAGGCAAGCGAAAGCTTGCCTTGGCTTTGGATTGCGGTCAGCTCTATTCCCCGCCTGATAAATTAAGCGTTTGTTTTTTATGTGATGAAAATCGCAGTTTGTACATTGTAAGTTTCTTTTCGCTCCAAAATCCCTTGCTCTGGAGCAAAATCTAGGGATGGTGGATTTTTTTCGGGGTCTTTGAATTACCTGTAAAACCGCTGGAAATTTTTATTGACAGGTTAAAAGGATTTAATATAATGCACTGCTCCTTATTTTCAGTTAGAACCTTTTAAGCAAGTGACAAAGGCTTTTGCTTGGTATAGGTTTTGTCGATGTGAGAGGGGCGTTATTTTTTGAGTGGTTTTCCTGGTAAATTAAATTTCTCTCAACCTTTGATAAGGTCTCTCAAAGGTTTGAAAAAGAGAATTGTTTTTTTACAAGCGAAGGTTTTATTCACAAAATCATGGAGGGAGAGCTTTAAATGAAAAAAATGGTAGCGGTTGCAATTTTGGCAGTATTCAGTTTTTTTGTAGTGAGTTCCGCGTATGCGGGAGGGCAATGTCCTCAGCCGAGGAAGACCAAAGCGGCTCCGGCCAGCACTGCGAGTGCGGATGAAACCGGTAAAGCCGATGCTGCCAATGGAGAGAAAATTTACAACAAAACCGCCAAGCCGATGGCTTGCAAAATGTGTCATGGTGATAAAGGCGATGGAGCTGGAAAGCTCGGCGCCGCTTTGACTCCGAAACCCAGAAACTTTGGCTGTGCCGATACCATGAAAGATGTATCAGCCGGACAGATGTTCTATGTCATTAAAAACGGTTCTGCTGGAACTGGCATGGTTGCCCATGGCAAAACTTTGAAAGATAATCAAATTTGGGATGTTGTGAAATACGTTCGAAGCACTTGGGTAAAGTAAGTTCTTAGATTTAAGTCACTATCAAGGGCAAACCGGGTCTTCCGGTTTGCCCTTTTTTTTGCATTTTGTTTGTAAACAGTTGTGATATAATGGCTAGCAGGTTTAATTTGGAGCGACAATCATTTCAAAAGCCTCTTGTTTAAAGTTGCGATTTTACCTATCAAATTCCTTCTTCTCTCCATTTATTTGGACTCTGGCTGTTCTGGTTTTTCTACTGAGTCCGATCCATCAGGCGGAGACGGCTGAGCTTGGAACCGAGAAAAACCCGATTCGTATGATGTTCGTCCCTTCGGGGGATGCGCAGGTTATTCTGGCGGAAGGGCGGGAAATTGCCCTGCAATTGCAGGGTTTTACGGGGTTGCATTTTACGACTTCCGTGGCCACCAGCTATGCGGCGGTCATCGAGGCCATGGGGGCGGAAAAGGTTGACATCGGCTGGCTGGCCACTTTCAGCTATGTATTGGCCAGAGATAAATATGATGTGGATTTGCTGTTAATTGTGGTTCGTTTAGGGAAACCTTTTTACCGGGGCCAGATCATGGTTCGGACGGACAGCGGCATCAATACTCTGGCGGATTTAAAAGGCAAAACCATAGCATATGTCGATCCGGCTTCCACGTCCGGACATTTGTACCCGAAAGCGCTTATGATGGCCGAGGGCCATGACCCGGATAGTTTTTTTTCCAAATCCATTTTTGCAGGTTCTCATAATGCGGTGGTACTTTCGCTATTGAAAGGCGAAGTCGATGCCGGCGCCGCCTATGATGGAGCTCGCGCGGCTGTTGCCAAGAGTTATCCAGAGGTCTTTAAAAAAATCAAGGTGATCGCTTATACCAAGGATATCCCCAATGATACGGTGACGGCCCGTAAGGGATTACCTTCAGAGTTAAAAATACGGATCAAAGAAGGATTGAAACATCTTTCCAAGACCCCGGAGGGTGGGAAGGTGTTAAAGCGTGTGTACGGAATCAGCGGACTTATGGATTTGGACGCTTTTTTTGATCCTGTTCGTGAAGCCAGCCGGCACCTGGGTTTAAATTTGAAAACCCCCAGCCGCTAGGGAAATTACCTGATGCCAGATATATTACGGGTCGAAGAGTTGGAGAAAACTTATGAAAACGGCACTCAGGCTCTGCGCAAGGTTTCTCTCAACATCGAGCCAGGAGAATTTGTTGTGATCCTGGGAAAAAGCGGGTCTGGCAAGTCCACCCTGCTGAGATGCATCAATCGACTGGTGGAGCCCACGGGCGGGAAGATTTTTTTGGGAGAGCAGGAAATTACCTCTGCACGCCCCGGGCATTTGCGCCGCCTGCGTTGCAAGATAGGCATGATCTTTCAGCATTACAATCTGGTTTCCCGGTCGTCGGTTTTAACCAATGCGTTGGCCGGTAGCCTTGGAGATCTTTCATCCTGGGCGGGGGTGGTAAATTATTTCCCCAAAGATTCTATTTTGCGAGCCAAGGGGATTTTAAAGGACCTGGGTTTGGGAGAGAAAGACGGACAGAGGGCGGATACCCTGAGTGGAGGGCAGCAACAGCGTGTGGGAATTGCACGGGCCCTGATGCAACAGCCGGATATAATTCTGGCGGATGAACCTGTTTCAAGTCTGGACCCTGCGACCTCCAGATCAATCATGAATATTTTACGGGATATCAATCAGAAGAAGGGCGTGACCATTTTGTGCAATTTACACTTGCCCGAACTCGCCAGGGAATTCGGCAGCCGGGTATTGGCTTTAAAAGCCGGTCGAGTGATCTATGACGGCGCTCCTTTGCATCTGGATCAAAAACTGGAGAGTCAACTCTATGAATCTAAGTGACTTTAATCGCTGGTCTTAAGGAAACGGTTGAATCTGGTGGTAACGCCTTCAGGTCTTTCTTGAAATGAGTTAAACTATTTTTTAAGTGGGTTGCTAAAAATTGATATTATCAGGCTTTGGCAATTGCTAACCCTTTACTTTCTAAAACGAGCTCATGAACCTACCGCAAGTACCAACCAAAATGCTCCGGTCGTTTGGCTTTATAATGGGCGGAATGCTGTCCCTGTTCACTCTGGTTTTTGCTTATAAAGAAATGCCGAAAGTGGCAGGGCCGCTGGCTTTCATCGCCTTATGCTTCATTTTATTTGCCTTGTTGGCTCCCAGGAAGCTGGAAAAAGTCCACGCCGGTTGGATGAAGTTCGGAGCTGTCGTGGGCAATTTCAATTCTAAAGTTATCCTTGGTTTTATGTTTCTGGTCTTTTTTACAATTTTCCGATTTTTTCTGATTATTTTTCGTAAAGATTTTCTGAAAAGAGATTTGGATGCTTCCAGAGAATCTTATTGGGAAAATCGTGAAACCGGGGAAATCAATGTTGAACGCTACGAAAAGCAATATTAAGGGCACCTCTAAAAATTGACTAAATGCTCCTAATCGCCAATTCAAAGAAGCGTCTTTTGTTTTAGTGGGACAGGCGACCTGCCCTTAAATTTAAGGATAGGTCGCCCGTGCCACTGATACAAGAAATCCTTGTACAATGTTCGATTTCCTGTAATAAACTAATTTTTAGAGATGCCTTTAAATCTACCGCTTATAATATTCCACCAGCAAATTTAACAGGGTGACCCTTGATGGAAAAAATTCACAAAGAAATTCTGGGATTGATGGGAAAGATTGACATCGATTGCCGGGATGAAAATGGTTTGATCGTCGTAGACCTGAAAGGCCAACTGGATATTTATAATTCCGGTGATGTGCAGAAACTGATTGAAGCTTACCGGCAAAGAGGATTCCATAAGTTCGTCGTGAACCTGGAAAACGTGACTTATCTGGACAGTTCAACCATCAGCGTTTTTATCAATTGCTTCCAGACTTTGGAGAAAGTCGAGGGTACATTTTTACTGGCAGGGCTTCAGGGAGCGCCAAAGGAAACGTTTGAAATGGCAAAACTTCATGATGTTTTTGAACTTTATCCCGACGTTGCATCCGCACTCAAAAGCCAGACCTGATCCCGCTTGGGATAAAATTTCCTTCATTTAAAATAACCCTTATTTTATTTAGGTATCCAGTTCCGTCACAGCCAATAAAACGTTTGTTCGATCTTGATTTTATGATACCGTAAAATATAGGTTTTGCATGAGTTGGGAATCGCGGATTATCATCTGGGGGCCTCAATGGGTAAAAAAAGGACTTTTGCAAAGACAAGAAATTTGATGCTGGTTTTCGCTTGTTGCCTGCACCTGTTTGTTGTTGCAGGCACCCTTCAGGCACAGCCAGAGGAGGGCCAGACCTTCCAAAACCAGAAGCAGGAAGAGGTCACCATCCCCAAAGAACCTGGTTGGAGTGACCCCTCTTACCGGGGCTGGGAGATCATGAGCATCACCGGCCTGATTTCGACCTATTATGACCTGGACCTGGACGGCAAACTGGACTACATGGTCATCCGTAAAATTTTGCAGAAGGCTACGGCAGAGAACACCGATATCGACCAGGCCATTGCCATTGCCAAACATGAGGGGATGAGCGTATACTTTTCACATCCTATTATTTACTTTACCCATAGGCATCCTTTGTTCTATTGCAAAGGAGTGGATTACAAGCGTAATTGCCAGGATATATGGGTGGATATCGCTGAGGATGGTTTGAATGGCAATGAGGAGTTATACACTTTGTCGACACCAAGTATTGGCGTTCGCTAGAAATTTTTTTAATATCTTATTCATTGTTTTTCTGTGTTTTGTTTTTTTTCAGGGGTCGGCATTTGCGGATGCACCTGTGAATGACCCAAGCAACGACACAAGCAAAGTTTATCCTCCTTCCGAGCAACAATCCCCACTCCCGACAGCGCACGAAAATCACGGTAAAGACAAGCTCACGCTTGGAGAAACCGTTTACAAGCATATGTGCGTTTTTTGCCATGGGCAGGATGGCAACGGCGGCGGCAAAGCCATGGCCTATCTTTACCCCTGGCCCAGGGATTTCCGCAAAGGCGTGTTCAAGCATCGCTCGACTCCAGCCGGTTCTCTGCCTCTGGATGAAGATATTTATCAAACCATTGTCCACGGGGTTCCGGGTACGTCCATGCCTGCCTGGGGAGATGCCCTGACCGAAGATGAAACCCGGTCTGTGGTCCAATACCTCAAACGATTTTCCAAACGATTTGCGGAGGAAAAACCCGCAGACCCTGTGGTCATCCAATCCGTTCCGCCTACCACCCCTGAAGATATAAAAAAGGGTCAAGATCTTTTTGACGAACTCCGTTGTTCCCGCTGTCACGGAACCGATCTTAAAGGGGGCGGTCCCCTTTCGGACGAGCTTTACGACATTTGGGACCACCGCGTGTTTATTTATGACCTGACCAACCCCAATACCTTCAAATTCGGATATGAAAAAAAGGATCTTTTTCTGACCTTGACGACAGGGCTCGACGGCACACCCATGAAGGCTTACAACGACCGCACGGATGAAGAACGCTGGGCCCTTGCCGCTTTTGTGCGCTCCAATATTCAGGAGGTCACCCTTCAGGACGCCAAATATGAGACCGACCTTAAAGTAAAGAAAATCGAAAATGAGATCGATCTGGACCCGGATAACCCCTTATGGGATGCGGTCCCTGTTCAAAAAGTTCACATGCTTCCGCTCAGCGCCAGAACCAATCCCGTGAATCAGATCAAATTTCAATCCGTAGTCAATGATGAGGGCATCGCCTTTCGTTTGGAATGGGAAGATGAAATTGCCGATCGGTCCTCCAGCCGGCATCAGGATTTTAAGGACGCTGTGGCCCTGGAATTTTCATTGGGAGATGTGCTGTTACACACACATGGGCATAACGAACCCTTTTTTGGCATGGGGAACCGCGGCAAGGTTGTGAACATCTGGCAATGGCGAGCCGACTGGCAGACGGAAATTGAGACCAAGGAAAAGCTTGAATACGCTACCAAAGGCATGGATATGGACACAATGATCTTTGGCGGCGAGGTCAATCCGGTGGACGCTTTAAATCCCTTCAGGGATGTTCCGGTGGAGGAGTTGAACGCCGAGGGATTTGGAACCTTGACACCTCAACCTCAAACCAAGCAGAATGTCCTTGGAAAAGGGGTCTGGAAGGATGGCAAATGGCGGGTTGTTTTTTATAGGGTCTTGGATTCTTTGAATAAATGGGATATAAAGTTTCAAAGCAAACAACCTGTGTTAATTGCCTTCGCTGTTTGGGACGGAGCGCATCAAGATAGAAATGGGCGTAAAGTGGTTTCCATGTGGCAGCGCTTTCATTTGGATCCATAGAATTTTGAGTGACAGAATCGATGGTTAAAATTTAACAACAATAGTTCTGAAATTTTTCTTCGGGTGTTTGAAAACCAGGAGACGAAAATATTTTCATTAACAGCAATAGGGAGGTGGGTCTCATGTCTGAAGACAACAGAGACAACGAGGAAGAAATCAATCGGGATGACGCAGTCGATGACTCCGATTCTCCGGAGTCGGAAGAGAGCGAAGGTGAAGAAACTGCAATGATGGAGTCCGATGAATCGGACGAGATCGATGAGTTTGAGGAAGATGAAGACCTCGATGAATTTGAGGAAGCCGAAGAAGGGGTTGAAGTTGAGGTTGGCGCCTGTATGGTCATTGGTCAGGGAGATATGTCCATCAGCCAGGCCAACCGGGGGGCGGATGATCCCGGTGACAATACCCTGGCGGAGCCGCAATTCATGGCCCGATATGGCGACTATTTCTTTGTGTCCGACCGTGGCAACCACAGGGTTCTCGTTTGGGAACAACCTCCCGAAGAAAGTGGCGAACCGGCAGGTCTGGTTCTTGGCCAGGAGGACTTCGCCGATTGTCTGGAGAACCGGGGGATGACCACCACTCTGGATGAAATGACCTCCGGTCTGGGTGATGAAAGTCTGGACGGGTTCACAATCAGCAAAGCGGAAGAGGACACCATTTCCCAGCCCGCGGGAATAGCCGTGATCGACGGAAAATTGTATGTGGTCGACAGTGGTAATCACCGTGTCATTCGTTACGCCGGGTTGCCCACGGAAGATGGCGAGACCCCCAACCTTGTTATGGGACAGGACAATCTCGATTGTAACGAGGCCAACCGGGATGGTCTGGTCGGATCGGGTTCGTTGTTTTTTCCGATGGGTCTTTGCTCGGGAGATGATCAGCATGTGTTCGTTGCCGATAAAGACAATCATCGTGTATTGGTCTGGAATAAAATCCCCTTCAACAATGGCTGGAATGCAGACTTGTGCCTGGGACAGGCTGCCATGGATGAACGCGAACCCAACCGGGGCGAGTTTGACAATGTAGGACCCGATACCCTGAGTTTTCCGACAGGGGTTTTCTACCATGCAGAAAGTGGCAAAGTGTTCGTGGTCGATCAGGGAAACCATCGCGTTCTGATCTGGAACAAACTTCCCAACGAATTGGGCCGGGCGGCGGATATCGTCATCGGACAAAAGGATTTCCACAGCCGGGAACCCAATGCGGGAAAAGGACACAGCCGAGCCAACGAGCAGGGACTTTATTTTCCGACGGATGTCGTTTTTGGCCGGGCCGGACTCTTTGTTTCCGACACGCACAATCATCGTGTTCTCTACTGGAAGGAAGTTCCCACGGAAAACGGACAGCCGGCGGATCTGGTCCTGGGGCAAAAAAACTTCAACGAGAGCGGTCCCAACCGCAACGGCAGTGTAACAGGTTCCACATTCAACGATCCCTTCGGTTTGTTGCTGGAAGAGGACCCGGAAGACGATTGGGATGACGCCGACATCGAAGAGGGTGCCGAGGGTGAAGGTGAAGCAGAAAAGCTTAAGTTCAAACTCTATGTCGCGGATCGAGGCAATGCCAGGATCGTTATATGGGATGAACTGCCACCGTCTCCTAAAGCTGCGGAAGAAGAGGAAGATATGCAATACCTCGTTCAGGATGACCCTCAAGCCCTCATAGGCGAAGATGATGAAGACGATGACTTCTGGGCAGAGGAAGAAGAGGAAGGCCAGGAGGAAGAAGGGCGGTCGAAAGAAATCCCTTCCGTCTGACGCAGGAAATAAAGTAAAAAACTCCCTCTCCCCTCAAGGGGAGAGGTTAGGTGAGGGGTGGTTTTCTATGAATTCGAACTCCCCGTAAGGAGTGGCTTGCGTCGAAAGGCGGAAGCCATTTTTTTATTGAGGCAAAAGTGATGTCAAAAATCGTGATCATTCAGGGAAGCCTGAACAAAGATTCCAAAACCGCGCTCGTGGTGGCGGAAACGGAAAAGGTGTTGCGATCCCGAAAGCTGGATTTCGAAACTCTGGATCTACGCACGTTGAACCTGCAGTTTTGCGATGGCAGGAGCCTTACGGATTACAACGAAGACATGCAGAAGGCTTATCGTCTGTTGGAATCCGCCCAGGCGTATATATTTGCTGTTCCGGTCTATTGCTGGTCGATGTCCGGCGTGGTGAAAAACTTCATCGACATCATAGCAGGCGCCTTGGAGAACAAGGTCGCAGGCATTCTCTGCAACGCCGGCGGCAACCGCTCGTTCATGTCTTCTGCAGATTTAATCAATGTGTTGTTTTACGAGTCCGGCGTGATGACCGTTCATCCCATCGTCTACACCAGCGATGGGGATTTTGCAGACGGAAAGCTTATCGCCGAAAAACCCCTCGCCAAAATCCCCATCATGCTCGATGCGTTGGAGAAGCAGGTTTTTGGGTGATATAGAAAAAAGTAATACTGCACTTTAGTTACAAAGTGAGAAAATAAAGAAACTGAGGTTAAAAATCTTCCTCATCCCCTCCCTTCATCCACACCCTCCACCTATGTTTTTATTAGCATTACTACCTTCCCTCGCCATAATCCCGTTGACTTCAATTTTGACTGGGTATATTTTTAAAGGCATACAACCGGCTTTTACTACAGTGCTCACTTGCAGAGGGTTGAACTAGCGATGAAACTCCACAAGTCTCTCCGTCGATCCACATCCGTTCTCTTTGTCAGCCTGTGGTTTTTGGGCGCCGCAGAAGCCGGGTCGAACGCCTGTCAGGATTTGGTCGCCCCCTTACACAATCAGGTCAACTCGGTGAAGGACCAGGGCGGGATGTGGTCTCTGTATGAAAAACGGCCCGGTTTGGATGGAAATTCCGGTCTCGCACTGAAAGTCGATTCTAAAATCCTTGGCCTCATGTTCACTCTGGATTACCTTTGCAAAACCCTGGAGGGAATTCCTTTTAGCGATATTGCTGAATATGTCGTCTCCAATGTGAAGGAAAAAGGCCGGGAAGGTTTCATCAAGGAGAATATGGCTCTTGGGAATACTCGGAAAGAAGTGACCGCATGGGCGGATTTTGCAGAATTTTCGATGAGTAACCGCAATCGCAAGTTGGATATTGCCCAAATTGAAAAATCAGTGCAACAGGCCTCAGGCCCCGTTGGGCTCTATGTGGATCTATTCAGGGGGAAACATTCCGATTCGGCGTTGCTCACCAAATCAAAAGCCCTCATCAAGGATACGGAACAGCTCCACAAGACCGACCCCTATCTCAAACAAGCCGATTATGAAAATTCCCAGATCCCCCATTCTTCCGTCCTGGCGAACAGTGGCGATACGATGTGATGGCGTGAACGCTCCAGGGATGTTTTTAGAATACGCTGATTCTTCATCAACATCGAAAATGTGGAAGCTCTGCCTCAATGCACTCGCTGGGCGTTAACGAAAATGAATGGCGGTGAAGGCGATGGGGAGCGGCGGTGTGTGGAAGGCTTTTTGCAGGTCCTTTTCCCGGTAGCCCAGTTTTCTGAGCGGTTTCAGGGCGGAAAAAACCTCGCTTTCCGTGACATAAGCCACCGTATCGGGAACGCCGTAAGGGCTGAGTTTTTCCACCAGGTTCGCGATCAGCTTGCGTTGTTTTTTAGGGGTGCCTTCCATGGGCGGGTACTTCATTTTATTTTTGTACGGACTTTTGTAAACCGAGTTGACCGCTTGCAGGGTCTGGATCATCAAAAGATCCCGGTCCCAGGGAGGCCTTTGGGCGACTTGCGGATGATTCTGCAGAATTTCAACGATGCTGGCGGTTTTTTCATTCAGGTGTCGGCCCACATACGAATGCTGGTATTCTTTTTCCACTTCGGAAAATCCGGCGGCCCGCCCCGCCCGTTGCAGCAAATCAAAGTTCACCATGAAGGTGTATTGTCCGCCGTAGAGATTGCAATACGGGCGTCCTTCTGTATTGAGTTCCTTGATGGAAAACATGCCGTAATCGAACGCCGTGTATCCTTGACTGTCTGGCTTTAAAAGCTGGCGCGCACGCTCCAGGGTGATGAAGGCCCCGGTGTTGATGGGCATGGGGATCTCATCCGCCCACTCGTCTATTTGGGCTGATATAGTTTCGGCATAAGGCCAGTCGCCGATGTCAACTCTCTGGAAGCTCCTTTCCCAAAAGATGGCCGCCAGGAAGGGAGGCTGTGTCTTCAGGGCTTCGAGATCTTTGTTGTTGAAACTTTCGACAAAGGATTCAAAGTCGGTGTTCAATAAGCCGGGGTCCAGATGCGGTTGCAGGTATTCTTCATACAATGTGCCTTCATGCTTTAAAAGCACCTTGGTGGCCAGATCGTCCCAGATTTCGTTGGAAATGATTTTGTCGATGCTGTTGGGTTTGAAGCAGTCGAGGCGGTCCGCATTGATCTGGACGGTGGAAAAACGCCCGTCGTGTTCCCTGAGGCGGGGATTGGCGCGAACGCCTTTCAGGATTTCCGCAGAGTAATCGCAAAGAACATAATGGGTGAAGGGGTAGACCTCGCCATGGGTATCGATTGCTTTGAGATGCGTCAGAAAGCAGGCTGAGAGATTGCCGTTACCGACCCCCCATTCCTGAATGACGCGGGGGGATTGGGGCCGTTCTTTGGCCTGCTGGAAATAATCTTCTGCCAGGGTGTGCGCGAGCCTGTAATCCAGGCTGACGTAGGTCTGGAAGTGGTTATGGATTTTCGGCCCCAGCATTCCATAAAAAATGGAATTGATGTGGGTCTGCCATTGATCCGAGGGTTTAAAATCCCCCAGCGGCAGGGAGTTTGAGGGATTTTGATTCATTGCCACGTCTCACAATCCCATGCGGAATTGAGAGGTCATTTTGGTTCTGTATCGTCTACGAGTGTTTCCATTCCAGCCGCGTTGCCGGACATGTCTCCGCCGCCGGCATATCCGCCGGTTTGGGAAACCCCGCCGGGAATATTGGAAGGATTGTTGCCCGCCGTCGGCGCTCCGTCGCCTTCTGAGACTCCCATGTTCTTCATCAATTTTTCATAGGCGCCGTAGGCTTCCTGGGAATCTTCGAACCGACCGATTTCCTTATAGCAATTATACAGATTGTACCAGGCGAGGGCATCGCTACGGTTCAATGAAACGGCCATTTTGAATTCCTTGATCGCTTTTTCCAGCCTTCCCATGGTCGCGTAAAGACTGCCCAGGTTGGTGTGTGGCAAGTTGTATTCAGGGTCCAGTTCGCTGGCTTTATTAAACGCCCCAATGGCTTCGTCGATCATATTACTGACCGAGTAGCAACTGCCCAGGTTGCAATAAGCCTGAGGGTCTTTTTCATCAATTTCCACCACACACAAAGCGGCGTTGAGGGCTTCCTCATAATGGTTGGCGTTAAAATAGGACGTGGAAAGCGCGGAACGCAGTTCCTTGTCTTCGGGACTGAACATCAATACTTTTTTCAATACCAAGATTTCTTCTTCATACATCATCTGCATATCGTAAGCGGCGGCCAGGTTCGCATATGCCGTGATATCGGTGGGGTCCAGTTTGATCGCTTTTTGGAAACTCTGGACGGCGTTGTGGAAATATTCCTGCAGCATATAGACGCCGCCAAGATTAAAGTGAATTTCCGGGTCATCGGGGCATAGCTCTGCGGCGCGATTCAATTCCCGGATGGCTTCGTCTTCATGGTTGGATAAGCTGTAAGCGGTGCCGATCAACTTGTAAGCCCGGCCATTCTGGTTGTCCTTGCTGAGGACTTTTCTCAAAACTTCGATGGCGTCATTATAGTTTCCACCATCCATATAGTAAGTGGCCAGTTCATTCAATTTTTCAGCATTGTCAGGGTCGCTTTTTAATTCTTTTCTTACCTGACGAACCTTTTTCATAATTTTGGTTTCCAGCTTGATTTGCTCCGGATCCCTGACCCCAAGTTCCTCAAAAATTTCAGGGTCGATTTTCATGGTGACCCAATCCGTAGGATTGCCTTTTGCCTCGGCCATTACGCAATTACTCCTTGTATTTTTTGACTTAATTATGGGTTCATCTGAGCGGTATGTTTAAATACTAGGGTATCCGCCGGAAGCTGTCAACCAGTGAAACTACTTATTAGTCGCCTGTTAAATTGCTCTCGACAGACTCATGTATCAGGTTCAGGCCTGGGTCATCAATTCCTCGTCTTTGGCCATATTGAGAATTTCTTCCTTGCCGAAACGGTCCAGGTAAAGGAGGAAATGCTCACGGGACAGAAAATTCCATATGTTTCGGGATGGAAAATTTTCCTGGATGACTGAGTTGAAATGCTCGTAAACATCCATAACCTCTTCCTGAGGCATGCCTGCCTGAATGTCAAAATCGAAAACGATGGCCATGTCCCGGTCCGGGTCGTGAATGATCCGGTCGATCTTGAATTTGGCCGGATTGTGATAGACGGCGGAATCTTTTTCCAGCGCAAAGGTGGACTGCCCGACGGAATGAATGATTCCTGTTCCCAATTCGCTGTTTTCCACGGTGAACTGAATGGTGTCTTCCGCTTCGTGACGCTCCTCCGTCGGGAACCCAAAAAACAAATAAAGATGATTCCATATTCCGGCGTCGGAGCTGTTTTTCAGGACCAGTTTTTCCGTGGCCTGATCGCAACCCTTGTCGATGATGGAAAGGATGCGGTCGTTGGCGCTTTCCAATCCAAAAAACAGCATGATGAATCCGGCACGGTGCATCTCTTCAAACAACTCCGGGGTTTCCACATTGCCGGACTCGAATTTGAGCATCCCCAGAGCCCGCATCTGTACGCCCTTTGAAAGGATGGCTGACGACATTCTGCGGAAGGCGCTGGGAGAGATGGCTTCATCCGAGAAGGTGAAATATTTGGTTTTGTAACGTTTGCCCAGGTAGTCAAGATCCTCCGCCACCCGCTGTTCGTTATCCTTGCGGTAGTAGGAGTCGTAAATAAAACTGTGCGTGCAGAAAGTGCACTTGCCCCAGTAACATCCGCGGCTGGCCATATACGGCAGGACAGGGTAGGGCATCAGATATTTTTCCAGCGGCAGACCGTCGAAGGTGGGTCGCGCCAGCTGTTCATAGGGCAGGGCTTTGGATTTTCCGTTGCGCTTGACGGCCCCGTTTTCCATATAGATCAGATTGGGAACCGTGCTCAGGGGTTTGTTTTCTTTCAAGTGAACGATGAGCTGGTCCAGAGGTTCCTCACCCTCGAACAAAATGATGCTGTGGAAAAACTCTTCGAAGAGGGCTTGCTTGTCTTCCATAATGTCTTGATGGCGGGCAAACACACTTCCACCGATGACGATGTGCAAATTGGGGTATTGCTTGCGTAACAGACGCGCCAACGTCAGTCCCGGTATCACTTGCCCTACATGGATGATGGATATTCCCACCAGCCCGTAATCTTCCCATGCGACCTGAGACAACAGGTGGTCCTGGTAAAGGGCGAGGTAAGGATTGCTGACAGAATCCGCTGTTGCGGACACAATGCCGGCAAGATTTTCCTCCGGGGTTCCCTGCATGAAAAATGACTCCAAATCGATTTTGCTCGGGTGATGCGCAAACGAAATGAGTTTCATGGCGATTTTCAGGGTGGTGAAGGCTTTTTTATACAGAGGGAATTGAAAAAACAATTCTTCGGTGCGCAGAACATTGGCGGCATCTTTGACTTCGGAGAAAATAGTTTCGAGGTAACCTGGGTCCGATAGAATTTGCCGGTAGACGGATTGCGCCTCCCGATCGGCAGAGGTATACGCCGGTTGCGAGAGGCGATGACGAATGATTTCAACGCAACGGGTCAAATATTCCCGTGAAAGAAAAACCTCATAGCATTCAATGTTGAAATCGAATTGATCGACAACATGTCCTTTATTTTCCAGATAGGCCTTTAATGTGGGCAATGCCAGGTAAGGCTGACTGGGAAACCACTGCGGTGGAAAAATGAGGGCTGATTTCATGGATTTTTCCTAATCAAACATACCCATCAGGGGTTTATGGAACGATTCGTTAAAGTCAGGGTATTGGTCCGTAGATGATAACCCTGCATCAAGGGCCTGTCAATCAGGGCTTTGCCAGGAGTTCCAGGTAAGTTTCCGAGGGTCGAAATTAAAGGACGCACCGATGGAAAAGACGCGTAAAATGTGGGGTTTGAATCGCTTGACACCCCATAATGGAAAGACTATACTTTTGTCCATTCCAAAACAGGATGGCAACGTATTGAATTTGAAGTTTTAAACACCCCAGCTTTAAATAGGAGGTTGGATTTTGAGCGACCAGGATACAGAAACCAAGAATGAAGAAGCAAATAAAGACGCCGCTGGCACGGAAATCAAGGATGTTGATTCTCTTGCCGATTTGAGCGAGCTTGAAAAAATTAAGCTGGAGCTCCAAAAAGAAAAAGAAAAAGCGGCAAAGGAGATTGAAGAAGGTGAAGATGAGGATGAAGATCTTCGTGAAGTCGATTACCTGCAAAAGCTGATCACTCTTACTGTGAAATTTGATCATCATGCCAGTATGTGGTTATTGCCCGCACATATTGACTGTGGTTTGAAATACAACCATCAGTTGTCGGAAAGCTATTCAATCCAGATGACCACAATACAATCTTTCCTGCGGCTCCTGGAAAATGTCGATGGCGTGACAAGGGAATTGGTGGCGAAGGATGTTATTTTAAAATTGCGAGCAACTTTGGGGCTGATTCATAAGAATCTGGTAAAGCCTTTGATTAAAGAAGTCAGCCGGATGAAAAAGAAACCCAAATCAGAAAGTCTTGATCTTTTCAAAACCAATTGGAATGAAAGGTTGGGAGAATTGCAGAAAGTTTGTGATTTTGAATATCAGATTCTTGATTGCAAAGGCTTCATGATCAGGGATTGATGCCTCAAGGGACTGCTAAAAATAGGTATTTTTTGGTTTTTACAATCGCCGATTCATTGTTTAACTGAATGGATCGTGGATTCAGTTGAATTTTTGAGTCCACGGCGTCTGGAACGGCAGGGTTATGTCCCGTATTTGTTAAATACGGGTATCATTATTGTGTTCGTGTCAGGGCATGCGATTTGTGTGAAATTCACTTTTTCCCAAAGTTTTTAGTAAATTTGGAAGCTATCCCCTGGTTTTCAATAGAGGTCTCATGAGAAGCTATTTATTCATGATTATTAAAACACGCCTTGTCGGGTTGTCTTATCCGTAGGTTCTCCAATGGGGTCTGTAAAATGGGGAGCCGGCAAATGCCCTTCCCCTCGGCACCCGGAAAAATGGATTAATTTTCAACTGTGAGGAACTATGTCAGAACAGTCACCCAAGGAAAATAATCAGCTGGCGGCACAGGACGACCTCCTTCCGAAGGATGCGATTGCGATCATGGATGGAGCGTCTCTTCCGGAAGAGCGGCCAGAGAAAATTGCTGTCGATCATTCCAAGTTATATGTCTGGGTTGCTGATTCAGGGAACGACCGGATACAGAAATTTGATGGAAACGGGAAATTCCTTTTTTCTTTCGGTCGTTCTGGTGGTACCCGCCCACCCTACTCTCCCGGAGAGTTTAAAACGCCGAATGCGGTCACCGTGGATTCCAATGGCTATATCTGGGTGGCGGATACAGGATGCCACCGGATACAGAAATTTGATGCCGATGGTGACTTCCTGCACGAATTTGGCAGCGAAGGCTGGGGGCAGGAGAAATTTTACTGGCCTGAGGGCATCATCGCAGAGGCCACAGGAACCATTCTTGTTGTCGATACTCACAATCATTGCGTCAAGCGTTACGATGATGATGGTGATTTCCTGTTGAGCTTTGGTTTCGCTGGCGATTTTGACGGGTTTCTTAAGTTTCCGACAGGGATCGCGCTGGATAAGGAAGGTAATATTTATATTGCTGACCGGGACAATCAAAGGATTCAGATTTTTAACGAAGATGGTCAGTTTTTGTCCAAATTTGGAGAGTATGGTTCTGAGCAGGGCAGGCTTAATTACCCCAGTGGGATTGAAGCCCGAAGGGATGGAACCATTCTGGTCGCTGAAAAAAGTCAAAACCGGTTGCAATTATTTTCCCGTGAGGGAGAGAGCCTGGGCGTTATCGGTGAGCACGGAAAAAGAGATGGTCAGTTCAATTGCCCTGTGTCTTTGGTCGAGGACCCCTACGGGTATGTGTTCGTTGTCGATACCATCAATCAGAGGATTCAGAAATTGGATCCAGATCTGAACTTTGTTTCCAAATGGGGGGTGGTTGGCAAGGAGCCGGGAGAATTTAAGAACCCCAACGGAATTTGCCTCTCCTGGGAACCGGATTGGGCGCCTACAGAGGAATAGGCAGGTAATTTTTGGATCAGCTCTGAAAATGAATAAGAAGCTTTGCTCTTTTAAGGTAGATATGTCGAAAGCCATACATTTAAAGAAAAAATTAACGACTCGGGGTGTCTCCGTGATAGTTATTTTTGCAGGCGCGTTGTTTTTTTTTCTGCAGACGATGGCTGTTGCCGAGACGAATAAAGGCGAGGGCGATCCGATATTCGGCGGGCAGATTTTATCTTTGACCGACCCGAATAAGGGGTTGGCCCCCTCCAATGATCCAAGGTATCAGGATAATCAGGACGGCACAGTGACCGACCTTAAGGAAGGGTTGATGTGGAAAAAGCAGGACTCCTATCAAGAACAAAAAAAATGGCTCAACTGGGAGATGGCGCAAAATTATATACAGGAAATTAATGATAAGCGCTTTGGTGGTTACGACGACTGGAAATTACCTTCCCGAAAAGAATTAGCTTCTCTCTACGAAAAAGATAAAATAATTCCCTGGAATTATTATTGGACAGTCAACGAAGTTCATATGGACCCTATTTTTGGCAACACCAGTTGTTGTTTCTGGTCGAGTGAAGGGTTTAAGGAGGATTTTGCGTGGACCTTCAATTTTATTCGGGGTAAAGCCTATCCCAGCCCCAAGGGCGGGCCGGGCCTCTCTTTGTCGACGATCCGCCTGGTGAGAAGCATTGGTCAAGGTGAAAAAGCTGCGCAAAAATGAAGGTGGTCTTAAAACTGATATTGGATATGAGCGATGAATGATGAACTCCTAAAAGATGAATTGGATGATTCAGACGATGCCCTGGGTGCTTCTGACGAAACGCTGGATTCCTCCAACGCTCTTGCGGAAGCCGCAGAAGCCGGACTGGTTCCATCCGATGGACAAACCCTCACCGAGTATGATGAAGAGGAAGAGATCGAGTTTGACCTTGAAGCTCAGATAGAAGAGTTTCGCAATCAAATTGATGAAGAGCCGGAAAACTGCGTTCATCATTACAATCTGGGAGAGGCTTTGGTTGAACTGGGAGACCTGGAAGAAGCCAAGGACGAATTTGATCTGGCCTTGGAGTTTGATAAGGACAAGGAATTCAGCTCGGTCATTCATTTTTCGATTGGCAACTTGTATTTTAGCAAACTCATATCCGGGATTCACGGAACAGTCGTCAGGAGTTCTGTGGGCCTGCATTCCGCGCACAAAGCGGGAGACACCATCACTCAGGTGAATGATGAAGATTATGAGGCCCCGATCCGTGAGTTTGAGGCGGCGATTCAGGATCTGAACTTTCTGAAGGCGGATGATGACATTGTAGAATACGTCAGCAAAAATGCCCCCCAGCAAATCGCTGACACTTATTACAAATGGGCTTCTGACCTTATCGATAAGTCGCGGCAAATAGATTTTTATGGAGATGAAATCAAGGATGTAAAAACCGCTCTGAAATACCTTAAAAGAACTGTGGAGAGCGATCCCAATCATTCCCAGGCCAATCTGATGGTCAAATATGCAAAAAAAATGCTTCAGGAAGGGTGGAAGGCGTATGATGAATATGGATTTGAAGCCAAAGATATTCAAGGACTCGGTTAATCACTTCGCTTTGATTGTGAAGTTTTTCGGTTAGGATGTAAACATGGCGAATATAGAGGACCTGATAGCAGATCATTTAAGCAAGGATGGGCAAGTCCTCAGTTTAAAAGCCAAATTCATACGTGAGGTGGGGGCGAAAGCTCTGGCGCAGCAAGAGAGTCTTAAGGGGTTGAGAGCTCTGGATTTGTCGCAGAATCATATTGGCAACGATGGAGTGAAGGCGATAGTGGAATCGCCTATTTTTTCGAATTTGACTTCATTGAACCTTTCAGCCAATGCCATCGGAGACGAGGGGGCTGAATATCTGGCGAATGCAAAATACTTGAAAAAATTGCGGGCTCTTCAGCTTGTGATCAATGATATTTCCGAAGATGGTGAAAAATTACTGCGAAATTCTCTTTCGCTGATTAAGTTGACGACATTGAAGTTTAGGGTCTAAGGCTTGGGGGAATTTTCAGGTAAGGCCCTGGTTTGTCCATGTTTATTGATTTTAAAAGGGTTGTGTGTCAGGTAGATATTCCAGGGTATTTTAAGGTTGACTTATTGCATGGTGTTTGATATTTTTGCCCGACCCTAGAAAAGCCAATGAGAGATTGGGAGGGGTATCTTTTTCAGAAGCTTCAATTTGTATTTTGGATCTGCAAATTTTTTGAATAGACGCAAAAGAGATACCGAATAGGAGGTGGTTTAGTTTTTAGGATGTAAGGGTGATAGTTCTTGCCTAAAGTTAATTCCGCTATTGAAAGGGGGAGCAAATGAGAAGGACTGCTTTTAGTTTAATCACGATTTTTGCCTTATTTTCTGTTGTAGCATCTGCAAACGCCAATGTGACCGAAGTTTTAGCTGGTGGCTCGGCAACATGTGAAAATTCTTCTTGGGTTGTTTATAACACCAGTGAATCGGAAGAGACCAACATTACTTATGATATTGGTCCTTACGCTTATGCCTGGGAAAAAGTATTTGCAGAAACCTTGGCTCCTGGTGGATATGTAACCAATGCCATGGCGATGAAGTCTATCATCACCAACAAAGGTCCAGGGAAAATCTCAGTGAACTGTCAGCGACAGCGGTTTGATCGCCATGACTGGAGAATGGATGCTGGTTCTGGGAAAACCTACCAGAGCAACTACCATTTGGATCACACCCGGCCCAGTACCTACATTGAGCCCGGTATGGGATTGCCAAAAGGAACTGAAAGAGGTGTTTTCAGTAACATGGGCGACAGACGTGAGGTTGAGAGATAATTTCAGATTTATCTGAGATTTGCAATTGAGCTGGAAGGCGAAAGCCTTCCAGTTTTTTTTTGATTTTTCTTGGTAATAGGTTTTAAAATAATACCCGTAGCTTTAACTGTTAATATGAGACGAGAGAGTTAAAATGAGTGAACAAAGGTTTATTGATAATGGGGATGGAACGGTATCGGATACCCTGACGAACCTGATGTGGATAAACAATGATTCTTATCTGGATACCAAAAAATTTGTCACTTTTAAGCAGGCAATAAAATATAAAGACCGTAAAAATAAAGATGCGTTTGCGGGGTTTACGGACTGGAGAATGCCTGATAAGAAAGAAGCCCAGACTCTTTACGATAAGGAAAAAAATCTACAAGACAAATATGGAATAGATATTCACATAGATGCTGTATTTATCCCTGGATGCGGGTTCGATACCTGGACCAGTAATACCAGAGGCAAGATCACAGCCTACGTATACTCTTTTAATAACGGCATGGGCGGCCACAAGGAAGTCGATGACATTCTCAATACGAGTGTTCGGCTGGTAAGAGGGGAATTCGATTCCAGCAGGATTCAAATGGATAAAATTCCATCGGTCAGGGATATTATCACTCAGGGCGGTGGTTGGCGTTAATTCTTCTTTTTCCAAACCAGGGGGATAATGAAGCGTCTGTTGAAAGCTATTACTGTTGCTTCCCTATTCCGAATGTTGTGGTCTGCCTGAAACTGGACCCCGCCAATTATTAGATAATTGATAGTTTGGATTGGGGTTGAAAAATTCCAATCCCGATGATACTTTATTGATATAAAATCCCTTGTGTCCATACAATAAAATTTTTAAGGCAGGTCGTCCTGTTTTCATTATTTTGTTCATTTATGATTGATCGGGTGCAGATGATTTTCTCGTGCCAAAAAGCAAGGGAGGAGACGGTTGTGTTAACCGGATGTGAATGAACGATGAAAACCGGCTGTTTTTTGTTTTAAATGTTTTTTCTAGAGGTGAGCCTTGCCAGAAGCTACTCATAATTTTGAATTGAAGGATGATGGAACGGTTATTGATACCGAGGAAGATTTACAATGGCCTGTTAAGGATTCCCGGCAGGAGTTGGGAAAATGGCTCAATTGGGATGAAGCAAACAGCTATGTTAAAGCTTGTAATGAACAGAAATATTTGGGATATAATGATTGGCGACTTCCGACAAAAAGTGAAGTGCGGTCTCTATTGAGGAATGAGCAGGCCTATCGTACGGTTTTTTTGAAACAAAAAGCAGAAAAACCTGTTCGCAGGGTTGCCAATTATCAGGCGGGGGGGGAAACCAGTATCTGGACCTGTGAAACCCGTTACGATTCTTATGCCTGGAAAAGCTATTTTCCCGGTAACCGCGAGATTTGTGTTGAACAAAGCGTCTCCACGACCGGGACTTCCGCCCGGTTGGTTCGCGATGTTTAAAGCCGCCCCTGGCGGTCGGGAAGTGTTTTATGGATTCTCAGAAGACTTTGAGGAAGGCCGTTACCCAGTTTTCTAGATAATAGGAGTGTCAGGATGCCCGACGAAGAAAAATTGGATGTTGAAAATCAGGATGAAGAAAAAGCCGAATTGGGCTCAGATGCTCTGGATGAAGAAAGTTATGAAGGTGAGGAGTGGCTGGGTGAAGAAGAGTGGACTGAGGAAGATGACGACTTAATTGAGGAGGCCCCCCCCAGTTTTGTGGATAACGGGGATGGCACCGTCAGCGATACCCGCAACAGTTTGATGTGGAAAAAGTCGGATTCTTTTGAAGAATTTGGATACGGTATCACCTGGTATGAAGCCAATGATTATTGTGAATTAATGAACGAAAAAAAATTCGCTGGATTCGATGACTGGCGGCTGGCGAGTTTTGAAGATGCAAAAAACATCTTTTCCTTTACGATGACTAATTATGACAAGGCCGGAGCGGAGATTCACATTGATTCCGCATTCGAGACTGGGCAGGGGCACAATACCTGGACATTTGAAGAGAAACCGGATTATCAGCAGTACGCCATGAAGTTCAGCTATATAACGGGCAATGAAGTTTGGGAGCATAAAGACAACGAGTATTCCCATGTACGGATTGTGCGCGATGATGTTAAGGATAATTGGGAGCCGGAATGGCGCAAGGATACTAAAAAGTTTGAACGATAGGGTTTGCAACTCTCCATCCTGAGGCGTTGCCTTGGGATTTGGAAAAAGGAATTTATGAGTCACTACATGATTTTTGGGAAAAACGATTGCCCGCACACTAAAAAAGCGCGGGAGGATTTTTTAAAGCAAAATAAATCATTTGTCTATGTGAATGTGGAGAGCGACCCTCAGGGACTCGAAAAACTGTTGGAGTATACCAACGGTCAGCACATTGTTCCGGTGATTGTCAACGTGGATGAGGGCAGTGCGGAAATTGGTTATACCGGGGATTAATTATTTTTAGAACTGTCCCTGATCGAAGGAAGCAATTATTTTGATCCTTACTGGGAGCCAGGCACTTTAGGCCAGTAAGGAGATGAGGGTTAAAATTTTTTAAAAAGGTTCTAAATGTCTGAACAAGTTCCGGTACCTCAGGAAAAAGATTCAAAACCAAAGCGTTTTGTTGAAAAAGGTCCACATGTCATTTATGACACAAAAACCAAACTCTTTTGGTTGAAAAAAGATTCCTGGCAGGACAAGGGAAAGTTTTTCAATTGGCATGAATCGCGTGAATATGCGGATAGAAAGAATTTGCGTAAAACGGGTGGCTATGACGATTGGCGTTTGCCATCGCTTGATGAAGCAATTTCCTTGTACGGGGAAGAGTTTCAAAATACGGCTAAAGGCGGAGCAACGATTCATATCGACCCGGCATTTCCTGAGGGAGGTTTCAAAAACATGTGGCTCATGGGGGATACCTCGACCCGCCGTCCGCGTTTCGACTTTACTGATGGAAAAGTGGTTCCTGTGGAAGAATATAGCTTTGGAGCAACAAGACTTTGCCGAAAAGATGCCGTGAAAAGGGATCATACCCGACCTCCGGTCCGTAATTAAATTTTCCTTGGATAGGCATAATGGATGATATTAAAAAAAAATCCGCTTTAGTTGATAACGGGGATGGGACCATCACCGATGTGAAACATGGTCTCATGTGGATGAAAAATGATACCTGGATCGAGTTGGGACGACTGATTACCTGGCATGAAGGAATTGAGTACTCCAAAAAGGTGAATGGTCAAAAATTTTCCGGGCATGGTAACTGGCGATTCCCGACCGCTTCCGAGGCGCAAACTTTATTCGATTGGGAAGCCTCGAACATCGATGTTCAGGGAACAGAGATCCATTTGGACCCCATATTTCCTTCTGGCTGTGGTTTTTCCACCTGGACGAGCGAAACCAGGGGCGCTAAAGCGGCCATGAGTTTTGATTTTCGGTCGAAATACGAATTTTGGCTCGCCAAGGAAAATGAGGGGTTTCCCAGTGGGTTGCGCCTGGTACGGAAAATTGGCAAGGATGCAGAAGTCAGCGATAGCGATGAGGAAAGGTTTATTGATAATAAGAATGAAACGATCTCTGACCGGGTGGCTGGCTTGATGTGGAAAGCAAGTGATTCTTATCTGGAGTTGGATAAATGGCTTTCCTGGGAGGAAGCCAAAATGTACATCAATGCATTAAATCGTCGAAAGTTTGCCTCCTTTACCGATTGGAGAATGCCCAGCCGTAAGGAAGTGCAAATGATTTATGATTCAAGCAACCCGGTGACCGATAAATTTGGCGATACCGTCTTTCTGGTGAAGGGTTTTCCGCCGGGGTGCGGGCAGACTTCCTGGACGAAAACCCTGAACAAAACCGATACTTCTCTGGCCATGCGCTTCCATTTTTATAACGGGGACTGCAAGTGGCATAAACAGGGGTTACGAAGCCACGGTGTGCGCCCGGTACGAACCATCAAGGACTGACCGATATCGATGTCTTTGTCATATCTTGCAATGAAGGATTGACTATATATGTGTCCAGATTCAAATGATCAGCAAGCACCGGTCCGATTCGCGGAGGGAGAGAACGGTACGGTCATCGACGGCGACCGGCGATTGCTCTGGCTTAAAATGGATACCTGGCAGATGACGGGAAAATGGATGAACTGGGTCCAGACCAGAGAATATTCAGAAGAATTGAATAGAAAAAAGCATGGCGGTTTCCAGGGATGGCGGCTTCCTACGGTTGCAGAGGCTAAAAGCCTGTACGATAAAAGCCAGGAAAATAAAGACCATATGGGCGAGTCAGTCTCTCATTCCGCCATTTTCAAGCCTGGATTCGGGTTTCTTTACTGGACCAGTGATGTAAGAAATAAACTCCAGGCGGTCCGGTTTGGGTTTCGCAAAGGATTGCAGATGTTTGACGATATTTATAGAACGTCACGAGGTTCGACCCGATTGGTCCGTGATATCGAAAAAGAGGATGAATTGTTTTAGGAAAGCCTTTTAGCAGTTGTTTATTCTGCGGGCAGAACGATGACTTTTTTTGTGAACTGGAAAGGAAACCAGGATTGGAAACAAAGAAAAAAAGATTTGTGGACAATGGCGATGGGACTGTCACCGACCTTGAAACAGAATTGATGTGGAAACAGACGGATTCTTATCAGGACACCAGCAAATGGTTGAATTGGTACGAAGCGATGGAATTTGTCCGAAAACTAAACGACAAAAAATTCGCCGGATTCGACAATTGGAGGTTGCCAAACCTGGAAGAAGCGGAAGAACTTTATGATGAAGATCTTTGTATAAGAGATATGGACCGAATAGAAATCCACATCGATTCCAACTTTTCACCGGGCGGAGGATTTTCCACTTGGACGAGCGTGGAAAGACCGCACACCACTGCCGCTGTTTTTTATTATCGATATGGACACGGAAACCTGTCGAACAAGGAAGAGATCGGAAAAGAATCCATCCGTCCGGTCCGCAGTCTGAGCGGAGAAATGCCGAAGCGGACTAAAGGTCTCGGGGGATTATCTTCGGGTCGATACACCAGTTAACAAGCATGGCCATGTTATAGAAAAGGAGGTTTTCCATCGAAGCGTATTCGATTATCAATAAGGAAGAAAGCCAGTCCTCTATGATGACCTACCGGTTTGAAGAGGAGGACTATAAGCACACGTATGTTCTGGAGGATTATTACTGCACCAATCCGTTTTGTGATTGCAACCATGTGACAGTTTCCTTCTCTGACAGGGAAACAGAAAACAACCGCATCATTTTTCTCCTCAATTTTAATAAAACATTCAACTCTCTTCCCAACGCGCCGAAGTGGTCAAAAGTTCAGTCTGAAATCATCAAAGGTTTTGTAAAAAGTTTTCCCGATGAGTTGTTGGTGCTGTTTAAACAACGCTATCTGGAGGCCAAGGCTTTTGGGGAGAATAACCCCATGTCCTACCTCCTGTTTGAACCTGGGAGGTATGTGAATTTTATTGAAATGTTTCCACGCAATGGCGAGATGCTGGATTTTTCCTATAATGAGGAAAAATATTTTGCGGAGGATTCTTACGATCTGGACCCGAGGACTGATAACCGGGAAGTCAAATTAGCTTTTTATAAATTGGAACTGGACAGTAATCAGCAGAAGCCCATTTTTTCATATACCTATTATTTTAACGAAAAACTCCGTGGTAAAGAGGACGGCAGGCTGGCACCGGAACATAATGACATGGTGATGGCCATTAATATGGCGAACCCGGATTTTTACGACAAGCTCAAAAAAAGATATAAACAGGCTAAAAAGATTGGTGACGAGTTGCTGAAGGTTCCTGCAGAGACGAAAATTGCCGAGGGAAAAATAAAGCCGAATGATTCGTGTCCTTGTGGGTCCGGGAAAAAATTCAAAAAATGCTGTGCCTTGAATATGAACTGATGAAAGGTTTCTACAAGGTTGGCAGTTTAGAAGGATGAATCTTTTGGAGTATTGTTCTTAACAAAATTGCTGGATAAAAAACCATCTCGTTCTTTTACTTCGCAGGTGATTTTGGTGAAGCGCATTAAGGGTGTCTTGTGAAAATCAACTTGGGCTATGCCAACTCTTGTAAATAAGAGGTTGGCAATGGGAAGGCCCGCAGTAAATGGTTTTTGAAGGCCCCTTTAAATATTATTTTTGCAACCAGGAAATATAATAATGTCTGAACAAAAAGATAAAAAAGTAAAAAAGGTCCAGGCGAGGCATATTCTGGTAAGTTCGAAGGAATTGGCCGATGAGTTAAAAAAGAAAATAGACGATGGAGAGGATTTCTCAACTCTGGCAGAGCAGTACAGCGAATGTCCTTCCAAGAAACGGGGCGGCGATTTGGGCTGGTTCGGCAAAGGCGCGATGGTCCGGGCTTTTGAAGTCGCGGCCTTTACCGCTGAGGAAGGTCAGGTGGTGGGTCCGATTAAGACAGAATTTGGTTGGCATGTGATTTATGTTTACGAAATTCAGACAGATGTCAACCCGGATGCGGGACCTCCAACGGGGGATGAGGACGCTGACGAGAATACACTTAATATGGTTGCCGAAAATTATGCACATGAATTTATGATGCTCGGATATACCAGCAAAAAAGTGTTGAGTCTTTTTACCAGCGCTCATTTTAAATCCGCAAATGCCGTCTATAATTTACTGGGTGAGAAAAAAATCAACGAAATCATCGCTCAGGTTTTTGGGCAAAATGTAGAAAAGAAAGAAACCGTTCCAGCAGATGCGGAGAAAACTTCCGAATAGGAAACGGTGAACTTAGAGAAAAGACAGGCTGGAGTGATGGGCCGAAACCCATTTGATTAGGCCCCCTTTGCAGGGGGCCTATATTTTTTGCAGGAATTACGACTGATTTTTTAAAGTCACGCTATGCACTGAAAGAATATTTGGCGTGTTCCTCAGTACCCGTAAAGCTTCGCTGGTTGGAGGGGAGTCGATATTGATGACCGCCATCGCTTTCCCCTTTTCCTTGAGTCTGCCGAGATGAAACCCCGCCACGTTGATGTTGTGCTCGCCCAGGGTTTTACCCAGGTTGCCAATGACGCCGGGTGCATCCATGTTGTTCAGCACCAGCATGTGTTTGGATAATACGGCCTCCAGAAAATATTCATCGAATTTCACGATGCGCGGATCGCCCTTACCAAAAATACTGCCGGTGATGTTGCGTCCGCCATTTTTGGTTTTGACATGAACCTGAAGGGTATTGGTGTATTCATGCACCTCGTTGCTTTTGGATTCCTGGACCTCGATTCCTCGCTCTTTGGCAATAAAGGGAGCGTTGACCATGTTGATGCCATCGATGGAGCGGCTCAACAGTCCTTTGAGGACGGATATGGTGATGGGATTGACATTCTCACCGGCGATTTCCCCGTTGTACTGGATTTCCACTCTGAGGATTGGGTCGTCGATCAATTGTGAGGCGAGAAGCCCCAGATCTTCTCCCAGTACCAGATAGGGTTGGATTTTTTTAAGGGTTTCGGCGTCAATGGAAGGCATGTTGATGGCGTTCCTGACGTTGCCGTACTTCAGAAAGTCGATCATCTGATCTGCTACGGCTACGGCTACGTTTTCTTGCGCCTCTTCTGTAGATGCCCCTAAATGCGGCGTACAGATGATCTGATCCATTTTCAGGAGAGGGCTGTCCGGATCCAAGGGTTCCTTGGCATAAACATCCAGGGCGGCCTGAGCGACCTTTTTCGATTCGATAGCTTTGACCAACGCGTCAGCATCGATCAAGGCTCCTCGGGCGCAGTTGACGATGCGGACCCCCGGTTTCATCAAATTAAATTCCTCTTCTCCGAGCAGGGCCTTGCCCGGTATTCCGGGGGTGTGCAGACTGATATAGTCCGCCCGTTGCAGGAGTTCCTTGAATTCCACCACTTCGGCACCCAGTTTTTCGGCCCGCTCTTTCTGGATATAGGGGTCGTGAACAATTATTTTCATATGAAATGCTTTGGCTCGTTCCGCGACTACGGACCCGATGCGGCCCAGGCCGATAATGCCGAGGGTTTTTTGATAGAGTTCCACTCCCATGAATTTCTTGGGAGCCCATTCTTTATTTCTGAGCGAAATATTGGCCTGCGGGATATTGCGGGACATGGACAGCATCAGGGCCATCGCATGTTCTGCCGTGGTGATCACATTGCCCTCAGGGGTATTCATCACGATGACACCTTTTTTTCCGGCGGCATCCACGTCAATATTGTCGACCCCGATACCGGCTCTTCCGACCGCTTTCAGGTTGGTCGCCGCTTCAATCACAGCGGCGGTGACTTTGGTGGCGCTCCGCACAAGCAAACCTTCGTAAGCGGGAATGACCTGAATCAATTCTTCTTCGGACATGCCCGTTTTGACATCGACTTCGATGCCTTCTTCATTTTTAAGGATTTCAATCCCAGTGGGAGAGAGATTATCCGCAACCAAAACTTTCATCAGTCACTCCAATAATTAGTTCACCTGCATGAAATGTCAGGCAAAATTTTGTTTGAATAGTCTGGATCAACCGCATGCAAGCGGCGTTTTCCTTATATCAGGCACTACGGATGGAAATTCAATAGTTCCTGATCAGTGTCCTTCCAATAATATTTTCTGCGCCGCGGCGATACCTTTACCAAATTCCACCTTGGCTCCCATCTTGGCCAAGGCCATCTCCAAGGCGGAAATGGCGATGATGATGTCGAAAGTGCCGATGTAGCCCAGATGAGCGATTCTTACGATTTTTCCTTTCCACTGGTCCTGCCCGCCGGCCAGGGTGACTCCGAAATCATCGCGGATGCTTTTCACCAGTTTGCCGCCGTCCACGCCTTCCGGCACAAAGGCGCCTGTGGCGCTGTCTGCGGGAGCATCGGGAGCGACCAGTTTCAGACCCATTGCGCTTACTGCCGCACGGGTGGCTCTTGCCAGACGGTTATGGCGTTGGAACACGTTTTGTAAACCCTCTTCCTTGATGTTTTTCAGCACTTCACGCAGCCCGATGACCAGCGATACGGCAGGGGTGTAAGCCGAGGTTTTGTCAGCAAGATTTTTGCGTTCTTTCTTGAAATCGAAATAGAACCGGGGGCACTTGGATTTTTCATTAAATTTCCAGGCTTTTTCACTCAGGGAGAGAAGAGCCAGTCCCGGAGGCAACTCCAGGGCCTTTTGCGAACCGGTGATCATGGCGTCGATTCCCCATTCGTCCATCGGCAGATTGAAAACGCCCAACCCGGTAATCGCATCGACCACCAGTAAAACATCGTCCCGGTCGCGGGTCAGTTTGGAAAGCCCCTCTATGGGCTGAGCGGCGGTCGTGGAGGTTTCCGATGCCTGTACCAGAATGCCTTTGATATCTTTATCTTGATTTAAAATGGATTCTATATCTTTTGGGTTGGCTGCCTGCCCCCACTCTACAGTGTGCCAGACCACGGTCAGGCCGTAGGCCTCTGAAATTTTCCCCCAGCGCTCACCAAATTTTCCACCGTTGATGACAAGAACCTTGTCTCCCGGCGAGAACAGATTGGTTATACACCCTTCCATGCCGCCCGTGCCTGTACAGGCGAGAATCAATACATCCTGTTTGGTTTGAAAGAGGTATTTGGCGTCTTCCGCGGCTTCCCCAAAAATAGCGCTGAACTGTGGGGTGCGGTGGTGCATCATGGGTTGCGCCATTTTCAAGGCGACTTCTTCCCGTACGGGAGTCGGGCCGGGAGCGAGTAAATATTTTTTCATCATTCTAAATTCCTGTTTTTAGTATTTTAAAAAAATGCAAAAATGCATCGACTTCTCAGTGCATGGAATCAAATGTGCGGCTGGGCTAACACCCCTTATGTGTCTGGATAAAAAATTTAATTTTCAATCTGGAAAAACGACAACAAACCAAGAGACAAAGTCCAGATTTTCTATTGTCAGTCAGCTTGAAATGGTTGCCAATTAAAATAAGGCCAATCACCAACCTTGGGAAGGGGTGTCGTTTCCTTGCAATGGATTAGCGCGGGGATTGGTTTTGAAGAACCCCCCAAGTACCATGAGTTAAGAATTTACCACAAAAACCTATCCTTATAGTGCAATTTGCTTCCAAAATCCAATATTTTTATTGATCAGAGGAGGTGAAAATGCTTAAGGTCGTTACATGCGGCAGGAATCGATTCCCGCTGAGGTGGGAAATATCGGTTAACTCCTTAAAATCTTGAGAAAAACGGTAAACAGGTTAATTAATCTTGCTTGGAATTATCTTCTGGAAGGAGAGGTGCATTATCATTCCCGGTGTCCTCTTTCAGGCCCTGACCTTCCAATGTTGGATCGGAGGGTTGCGATGAACTCTGGGAAGCGTTCTCGATCTCTGGGCTTTCGATTTCCAGGGCTAAATCAAGGTCTTCTAATTCAAGCATTGGGTCCAGCTCAATGGAGTTGTCCTGTAAATCAAGGGAGGAGGTTTCACCGGATTGAATGTCTTCCCGGTCGAGGTCAAGTTCGGAACCCTTTGTTTCAAGTTCCAATTCAGTTTCCAGGGAAATATCTCCCGAATCGTCTGAGGGAGCTTCCAAACTCTGGCTTGAGTCTATATTCTGGATGGAAGATTCACTCAACTCAGGATCTTCGTTCTCCAGTATAAATTTGGTTTCACTTTTCGAAGCGTAGGGTTCCATTTCCTGAACGGCCATTTCCTCATCGAATGAAGCGTTTTGCTCTGCAGGGGCAATCTCTACATCCTCCTGCTCAATGACTTCGGTTGTGTCGAACCCGAGACCCTGGACGGCAAACTCATTCGGTTCCTGCGTTGAATCTTCCGCAGGATCTTCTGAACCAAAATTTGAGATTTCTGCCAGGTCTTCCGTGAGGGTGGCGCCCACGACCCAGTCGTCTGAATCTTCAATATCCATCCCGGACAAATCCAATTCGAAATCCCCGGACTCCTGAATATAGGTCTCCTGTGGCTCCAGAGACGAATCATACTCATCTAAAAGGGTTTCCTGAGTGTTAAACATTTCTTCGCTGGATAATGGCTCGTGGAAGTTCATTTCGGTGCTGGAGGCACCGGAAACAGCTTCAGCTTGAGCACCGACGGAGGCAAAAATGGTGAATTCGTTCCCCAACTCAGCGAAAACCCCTTTAGTGGATTTCTGAGCCTTAAAATCGAAACCGCAGTTTACACATTTTGGGGAAGATTTGAATCGAATGTAATCACATTTAGAACATTGCATGCTAATGAAATTAGTATAAATTTAAGGTAACGTCAAGTAAATTAATCAATTAGAGGAATAAGTTTTTCCCTGGCAGTGGCTTTTTTGGTTCAGAAGTCGTTGAGAATTCGCTGTAAATTACTCTTCAAAAGAAATTTGGTTTTGGAACGGAAAATTTTGTCTGTGGCAGGGGCATTCATCGTTCAGGGAAATAATAACAAGGATTTTGTGGATTATATTTGACGGGCTTTTTTAATTTGGATAGAATCGTGCCATTCCAAGTTTATTATAACAATCGTTTTTTCAATAGGCCAAACTCATGCAACGAGTTTTGGTCGTATCGGTGCGAATTATGCCCGGCAGGAAAAATAGAAAAATAAGCGGTTTTCTTAATTGGGTTGGTTTCAAGTTTGGTGGTTTTTTGTTCCCTCTGTTTGAACCCGTTTTCCGCGTACGGGAAAATTGGGATTCAGAGGTCAAAAAGCATTTCCATCAGGCCATCCGGAACCTGGAAGAAAACAGGTTGACAGTCGCTCTTCTTAATTTGAATATGGTTTTAAGTCTAAAGCCCCGCCATTTCCTGGCACGGGTTTACCGAGGGAGAATTTATTTACAAGAAAACCGCTACCGCCTGGCTTCAGAAGACTATTTGCGGGCGAGCCGGATAAGTTCCTACCGGTTTCTGCACTACCAATTAGGTCAGGAGTACTTTGCTTCCGCGAAAAATGAATTTGGAGAATTGGGCACGTCCATCACCAAAAATTTTGACCAGTTATTCGAGGTTTTGCGTCAAGCTCAAGGAGGCCCGGTGGATAAAGGTGAAATGGACGAACCTCGGGAGCTATTGAATCAACATCCAGATTTTGATGACCATGAGCTTGATTTGGACTTTGGGACCGGCAAGGCTCTGAGCGATCCTGAAAACCAAAAATTCCAGGAAATGGGACCTATCACCAGGGAAGAAATTGCAGGGACCGACTGGGATAAAGTGATCAAGGAATTGACTGCATAAATCGGCTCTTACCTAATTGTACCCTCTCCACGTAAGACCTCCTCCAAGAAAAAAATACGATTTTTCCTCTTTTCCTCCTGAAACTTCTTGAGTGAATAAAAAAAACTAGAAGTTCGGGCTAAGCTGGAAAAATGTGGCCGGTTCGGCGTGTATTTTTTTGCTCTCACACATGTAAATTAATATCTTATTGAAAATAAACGCTTTTTAGGCGATAATGGAATGTCTGGGTGGGCTGATTTTTGGAGAAAATCTTCAGGCATTCGGAATTCACTGAAAGGCATCTCTAAAAATTAGTTTATTACAGGAAATCGAACATTGTACAAGGATTTCTTGTATCAGTGGCATGGGCTTTCTAGCCCGTGCGGACAGGCT